>NZ_CEVIVC010000017.1:7237-7701 GCF_982290645.1 Protofrankia sp. CiP1_Cm_nod4 | reverse complement strand
CCGGTTGGTCACGCACACCCAGCCGTCGACCACCTTCTCCGGGCCGAGCGGCTCGTACCAGGACGCCCCCCGCTGCTTTGACGTCTGCAGCGGCGCGTGCCCCGGCTCCTGGCCGGGCCCGGCGAGCGCGCGCACCCACCAGAGCTGGAAGTCGGGCTCGTGTCTGTCGTCCCGGCGGTTCCACCGGTGATGCTGGACGAGCTGGATGCGCGCCCGGACACGCGTGCCGTGCCTGGGCCGTGAGCCGTCCGGCATCATGATGTTGAAGTCGGTCTGGGCCGCGGTGCGGCCACGGACGTTACGCGCGCCGCCCGTCGTCCAGTAGCTCGGCAGCCAGGCCGCGTGCATGGGTGAGCCGTGGCGGCCCTGATGGCCCGCGGGCGTCGTCCCGGGAAGCAGCTCGATCTCGGCGGTGTCGCCGTTGCCGATCACTCGTGCCGGGATGGACGCGAGCCCGTCGCGGG
>NZ_CEVIVC010000017.1:2307-6815 GCF_982290645.1 Protofrankia sp. CiP1_Cm_nod4 | reverse complement strand
CCGCCATCCGGTAGCCGAGACGGCTGTCGTGGCCGGTGAACACGCCGAACCGGGAGTTCGTCACCGCCTCGTAGGCGCTGCGCAGCATGCCCTTCACCGCGGTCGCGGGCAGGTGCGGCCGGGTCTCCTCACGGCCGTCGGATGCGGGCACTTTCCGTTCCAGTACCGGGTAGGTGGCGTGCCCGGTGTCCTGGGAACGTTTGAGGAAGGGCGTGTCCAGCAGTAGCAGCGGCGTGCCGACGGTGAGGGTGACGCCGATCGTGCCCGACCAGCGGTCCTCGTGGAGCCGGTCGTGACCGGGCAGGCGGTCACGGTCGGTGGTGGGGACGCCGACGTCGCCGAGGGTCTGGTGCCGTTCGTCGCGGTGCGGCGCCGGGACGAACCCGTACGGGTTGACGAACGCGTTCAGCGGCTCGGGCGGGCGCTGCCGCGTCTCGCCCGGGATGCCGGCGGCGCCCGTCTGCCAGTCCCCGGCCGTGCGCCGGGACGGGCGTGTCGGCGCCATGTGACGTGGGGGCTGACGGGTGACCCGCTGGGCCGCCGGCCGCGGGCGTGTGGACGGGCCGGGCGCGGGGGCCGGCCCCGACCTGTCCCGCGGCGATCCGCCCGGTGGCGATCCGCCCTGCGCTGATCCGCCCTGGGCGGTTTCGGCTCCGGTCGGGGCGGGTTCGCCGCCGGCCGTGTTGGGCGGGGCTGTCACGGAGGCGCCCTTGTCCCGGACGCGCTTGGCCTGGCCACCTGACCAGTCGTATTCGACGGGCCGGCCGGCCAGATCGTCGTCACTCAGCGTGGTTAGCGCTGGGTCGAGGAAGCGGCGGTTGAAACGCCGCTCGCTCCCGCTGTCCTCGATGATGACGAGCCGGCGGGTGCCGTCCGGGCTGGTCTTCCAGGTCATGACGCCGGAGCTGCTGCTCATCGGGTCACCTCCGGGAGAGGGTCGGGTCGCTGTGGGTCGTCGTCGGCTTCGGACCGCTCGGACGGCAGGGCGGAGGCCAGACCGACGAGCCGTTCCTCGGCGACATAGGCGTTGCCGTGCCTGGGCCTGGCCGTCGCGTTTCCGTCGGTTGCCGCGTGTTCGTCGGTCGTCACGTATTCGATGGTTTCCAGGAAGACGCATTCGTCCTCGCGGGGAGCGCGCGGCACCGGCACGTCGAGGAGGCCGATCCGGGCCTCGGCCAGGCGTACCCACAGCGGCCCGCCCGTGGCGTCCGCGTTCCGCGGAACGTCCGAGGCCTGTGATGTGTTCGGGTTCTGTGAGCCGTTCGGACGCAGCGGTCGGCCCCACAGCAGGTACTTGTTGTTGATCCTGTCGATGGCTGTCAGCGGGGCGACGGGCCTGTCGGGTTCGCCGGGCTCATCGGGCTCATCGGGTTCATCGGGCTCGCCGGGCTCGCCGAACAGCCAGCCGGGGGGCTGGCAGAGCGCCGGTGACTCCGACAGGAGCACGGCCGTGCCGAGCCCGTCACGCTCGTGCAGCCAGCGCAGCTCCGCGTCCCGGTTGAAGATCCGCGCTTCGAAGACGGCGGCGGGGCCTGACGTCGGCAGCGGCAGTTCCCGTTCGGTGGACGTGCCGGCGACGCCGGCCCCGTCCGCGAACGAGCGGCTGCCGGGCATGGTCAGCCGGCCGCCGGACAGCCTGGCCACCGTGTACTTCCGCGCGCTCGCCAGCAGTGCCACGGCGTCGCCGATGTTGGCCTGGCGGATCGCGTCCGGCAGCGAGATCTTCGTCGACCTGCCGGTGTGCAGGGTGATGATGGCGGCGGTGTGGGTTGTCACAGCGGCCTCCCGTCCGCGCGGTCCTTGTCGGGGCGCTCCTGATCGAGACGGTCCCGATCGAGGTGGTCCCGATCGAGGTAGTCCTGCCAGCTCCGGGTGTAGGCGGCGACCGCCGGCTCCCGGAGCAGGTCGTCGAAATCACGTTCCGCGTCGGAGAGCCCGGGGAAACCGCTGATTCTGACCGATTCCACGATGATGTCGCCGTGGCCGCGGTTCACGCCGTGGCCGAGCCGGAGCCGGCCGGCTCGCAGGTCCCGCAGGACGAGCAGCAGCAGCGCGAGCGCCGGCCGTGCCAGGCCGCCGCCGTTTCCTTGGCCGCCGCTGCCTGCGTCGTTCCCGCGTTTCGTACCGCTTCCGGCGCTTTCGCCGGCCGTGCCCGCCTGGTTGCCGGAGCCCGCCGGGTCGCCGGAGCCCGCCGGTGCGGTATCGAAGCGGTTCAGCCGTCGCAGGTCGACGGTCAGGAGCAGGTCCTGCCAGGTGACATGGTGTGGTTCGAGGGTGCTATACAGGCGCTTGTCCGCGGCGCCGCCCGTCCAGCGGTCGATGGCGACATGGTCGGCCTGGTCCATGCCGAGCTCCCGCAGGCGCTCCCGGACCTTCGGCGGCACCTGGGCCCGGGCCTTGTCCCACGACCGGGTCGGGCCGCTGTCGGACGGCTTGCTCAGCCCGGTGACGTGCGCGCCGTTCAGCGCGCGCCAGAGATCGGCGGGGATGGCCTGCTCCGAGTAGCAGTCGTCCGCGCCGAGCGCCCCGACACCGCGCGTCGCCCGCGTGCCGCGGCCGTCACCACCAGCGTCCCCGCTGCTGTCCTCGCTGCCGTCGCCGTATCCGTCGCCGCCGACGGCCGTGCCGGCGGAGCCGAACAGGGCGTTCACCGCCGCGAGGTCGTCGAGCTGTTCCCGGAACCGGGCCGACCGCTGCGGCCCGGCCGGTACGTCGAGAGGATGGGCGGCGTCGCGGGCACGGGCGGTCCGTTCGATGCGCTCCGCATGCGACCGTAGCGCGCCCTTGATCGAGCTGCCGGGCAGGACGAGCGCTACCTCGTCGCAGCCGATTCCGCTGACCAGGGGAAGCGCGTCGATCGAGAGCCCGTCCACCGCGGAGCGCACCATCACCGGGGACGTCGGACGCCAGACGATGGTCACCCTGAGTAGATCGGCGTCCGGGTCCCTGCCGCCGAGATCCGTCGGCGTCAGCGCGGCGGGCGCTCCGGCTGGAGCCGCCGCTGCCGCCGACGTCACTGCCGGCGGCCCCGACCCCGACGCTGTCGGTGTCGCCGGCAGCAGGCCGAGGGCGCCGAGCAGGCCGTCCATGCTGTCGAAGCGTTGCTCCACGATCTCCGGTTCGCCGGCCAGGACGACGGAGCCGAGACCGCGGGTGCGGGCCGCGCCGAGCCGGACCCGGCCCCCGGCGAGCGCGAGCAGCAGGGTGCCGAGCATCGCCGTGGCCGGGTCGGCGTCCCGCTCCCGGTAGGGCGACTCCAGGTCGATGCCCAGCCGCAGGTAGGCACCGCGGGGGAGCACGGCCCGGCCGTAGAGGAAGCCCTCGGCGACGGTCCCCAGCACCCGGTCGATGCCGATGCCCGTGCGGGCCTCGACCCGGGACGGTGGGAACGGGGAGCCGAGATCGGTGCCGGTGGTGACCAGGCCGTCGTGCACCACGATCCGGCTCGTCGAGCCGTCGTCGGAACCGCTGGAGCCGTTGCCGGAGCTCTGCCGGGAACCGTTCGCCCGGGTGGTGTTCTGCGGGACGTTGCCCCAGATGTCGTCGAGGACCAGCCGGTCGGCGATCGAGCGGCCGGCGAAGGCGCGCAGCGCGCCCGCGAGGCTGGTGCCCGGTACGTACAGCCGTGACAGCCCGTCCACGGCCAGCGCCAGGTCGACGGACGGGTCGTCGCCGACGCCTCCGACGTGCAGCGGCGTCTCCAGCCGCAGCCAGCCGTGGACCCGCAGCCGGCGGACCATCGCCCGTCCGGCTCGCCCGGCCCGCCTGCCGGCCGGGGCCGCGGGTGGGACCGGCGGTGGGCCGGCGGGTGCGGCCGGAACCGGTCCGGCCGCGCTGTTCGACGCGGTCATGCCGTCACCCCGTCGTGGAGCTGGCCGTCCGAGGTGGTTGACGGGTCCGCGCCGGCCACCGCCCGGTGGTGGGCGCTCAGACAGCTCGTGACGAGCGTGCGGACCGCCTCCGCCCACAGCTTGGTGTCCTCGCGCAGCTCCCGCGCCCCGTCCTCGGTGATGGTCAGATCGCGGGCTGGGCGGTTCGGGCCGTCCGGGCTGATGCTGATACCGAGCAGCGCCCAGATCTCCGCCAGCCAGGGCGGCGCCGTGGAGCCGGAGGAGCTGGAGGGGCCGGAGTCGTCGTACGGCCCGAGGCCGAACAGCGCCCAGACCATGGAACGCTTCCGTAGTAGCGGGTCGATCCGCTGATACGCCTGCTGGTATGCCTGGCCTGACCAGCGTTCGGCCAGGCGTTTCAGCCAGTAGCCGATCTCCTTGTCCTCCTCCAGCCGGCTCAGGACGGCGCGCAGCCCGCCGAGCTGGGTCGGGTTCACCCGCTCGGTGTCCCTCCCGGCGGAGGTGAGCCCCAGGGCGTTCCGGCGTCCATCAGCGTCCGCGGCGATGGTGGCCGAGGCACGTCGGATGTGCGCCCGCCACGCCTCCCGCTCGATGACCCGCGCGGTCTCGCGCGCGACCGGATCCCGCACGGTGACGACCGGCGTCCGCGGCGGTTCG
>NZ_CEVIVC010000017.1:0-2027 GCF_982290645.1 Protofrankia sp. CiP1_Cm_nod4 | reverse complement strand
CTGTCCGGCGGTTCGTTGTGTGGTGGCGGGTACGTTCGCAGCCGGCCTGGGCGTGCCCGCAGCAGCGGGTCGTCGACGGCGAGCTGGCCGAAGCCCTCGGCGGTGCGTTCGCCGATGCCGGCGGCCAGCACCTGGTCGAGCCGCTCGCGGGAGAGCCGCCCGCGCACGCCGAAGGTCAGGACGCTGCCGGCGGTGAGCCCCAGCAGGGTCGGGCGGGGCAGGCCCCAGCTCCGCTGCCACGACTCGGCCCGCCGGACCGCCGTCGCCCGGTTGATCAGCCGCTCGGAGGAGGCGGCCTCCTGGAGCTCCAGGCGCACCCCCAGCCTGGCGCCGAGCTGGTCGGCGAACTCGCGAGGGTCGGTCGACGGGCGCAGCCGCCGGTCCCGGATCAGGACGTCCGACAGCAGCCAGACGATGATCGTCCCATCCTGGATGGCGTCCGCTCCGGTGGCCCGCACGCCCGGTGCTGGAGATGCCGGTGGCGTCGCGGTTGCCGGAGACGCCGTAACCGCTGAGGACGTCGTGGATATCGGGGGTGACGTCCACGGCGTCGGCGGGCCCTCGACCGCCACGGTGACCTGCCCGTAGTCGTCCTTGGCGGAGCGTCCGAGCGCCCACGCGCCGGCGAGCGCGGCGTGCGCTCCCACGGGCAGCAGGCCGGCACGCACCCGGACCTCCGCCCGCAGCACCGACCCGGCGGCGAGCGCTTCGTAGGTGTACAGGCCGACCACGTCCGCCGTGGGCCGCTGCCGCCGGTCGTCGATGACGTTGTGGGTATGGATCGTCAGATTCCGTTCACGGATAGTGATCGTTGGCGGGTTCGGGTCGTCCGACGCGGGCGCTGACGCGGGTCCCGGCACGGGCGCCGCCCCCGGCTCCGGCGGTGCCGTGCCGACAGGCGCCGTGCCGACAGGCGCCGTGCTGACACGGTCGACGGGTGACGCACCGACATAGGTGCCCTTGTACGCCCTGGGTGCGGCGCCCGCTTCCGATGTCGTCTCGACCAGCCGGTTGACCGCAGTGGTCTTGTCGTCCTTCGCGTGGAACCAGGTCCGGGGCAGCGGGCGGCCCCGCTCGCCGGCCACGTCGACGGTCGCGTTGGTCACGACGAGGTCACCGGCGCGGGCGAGCGCGTCGGGATCCCATCCGCCGGCCGCCCCGCCGGCCGCCCCGCCGGCCGTGGCCAGCCGCCGGAGGACGCCGGGCAGCAGCACCGATCCGGGCACGAAGTCCAGCGACCGCACGGCGTTGCCGATGGTGCGTTCCTGCACGATCAGCGGTGTGTCCAGATGTATCCGCAGAGCGATGATCTCCCAGTCGGCCCGGTCCGGACGCGCTGGGTCGCGCGGGGCCGCCGGCTCCTCGGGCACGGCGGGGACGGGCGGGGCGACACCGTCGCGCGCCCGCAGCCAGGCTGCGACGTCTTCCAGCGTCGGCAGCGGCGCCGGCAGCGCTGGCAGCGGCGCCGGCCCCTGGGCCGCGACGGATCCGGCTGGGGCCGCGACGGGTTCGGCCTGGGTGACATCGAGGCGGCAGCGGCCCGCGCCCCGCCGGCGCTTGCCGCCGACGGACTCCACCAGCCGCGCCCCGAGCAGCAGCACCGCGGCGGCCGCCCACCGGCCCTCGTCGTCCAGGCCCGCCTCCCGGCCCGTCCCATGCCCCGCCTCGTCCGGACGGGGGGAGCCCGACCAGCCCGCGAGCGTCGCCCGCGCGGTCAGCTGGACGCCGCAGCGCGCCATCTGCTCGAACCGGAGGAACTTCTCCGCCGCCCGCCCGGTGTCCGGGTCGATCTTCACCCCGGGGCGGACGAACGTGGCCGCGTCACGCAGTGCACGCCGGCTGTCCGGGCGCAGGGCCGCCGCGAGCGCCGCCGGATACCGTGCCGGCCGCACCGACAGGGCCGCCGGGCGCGGCTGTTCCTCGCTGGGCGGGCCGCCCACGGACAGGGCCGGCTGGCTGCCGAACAGGAACTCGACCCAGGCGTGCCAGCCACCGGTCGCGCCGGTCGGCGCGGCGGGGGCGGGGAG
>NZ_CEVIVC010000016.1:35666-60588 GCF_982290645.1 Protofrankia sp. CiP1_Cm_nod4 | reverse complement strand
CGGCACCACCTGCCATGGGTCCGTCATGCGGTCGGAGCTTGCACTCCTAAACAAAATCTGCGTTCATTTAGACAGCAGCGGCACCGGGCCGAGGCGTTGACTACAGCCAGGAGGGTTCATGGTCGACTTCGTGCGTCCCGAGGACGACTACTTCCACAAGGGCTCGATGACGGACAGCCCCTTCTGGAACGAGAGCGCCTGGTTCCCGTTCTATGTCGCGGAGCGGAACCTCTCGGGCTTCGTCTACATGAACCACCGGCCGAACATGAACTTCTCCATGACGGGTGCGGCCCTCTGGGACCCGTCGGGCGAACAGATGTACGACTGCCTCTACCACGACTGGTTGGAGTTTGCGCCGCTCGACATCCGCAAGGACGGGACGGAGATGTTCGACTACAGCACGCCGAACGGGCTCACGCTGAAGTGCGTCGAGCCCCAGAAGACCTTCCTGATGCAGTACGACCGCGACGGCTGCCAGTTCGACCTGCGCTTCGACGCTACCATGGACGTGGCCAACGCGGGCTTCCCGGACGGCTCGCAGGAGTGGGGGCCGCACCACTATGAGCAGGGCGGCCGGGTCAGCGGGAAGGTATGGATCAACGGCGAGGAGATCGACGTCGACTGTGGATCCAACCGCGACCACAGCTGGGGGCCCCGCCTTTACAAGGACAACCCGCGTGGTGACTTTCCGTGGTTCAACGACGGGAAGGGCTTCGCTTTCCAGATGTACAACATAGGCACCGAGCCGCTGGCGACGGACCCGATCATAGGCACGATCGAGCCGGCGATCACCGGATGGATCCAGAAGGACGACAAGGTCAGCCATGTCGTCTCCGGCACCCGGCAGGTCCTCGAACGGCGCCCCGACGGAGTGCCGTGGAAGCTGGCCATCGAGGGCACCGACGGCATGGGGCGCACCATCCGCGCGGAGGGCGAGTGTAAGAACGTCCTCAAGTGGGTGCCCTGGGCCCGCTACCTGCAGTACTGGTCGCTCTGCGAGTGGACGCTCGACGACGGGAGCAAGCAGTACGGCGAGGCGATCGAGTGGTTCCCCGGAATCCAGGCGCGTCGCTTCCTGCGGGGGTTGGGCCAGTCATGATCGAATTGCTGCAGGGTGTGCGCGTCATCGAGTGCGCGATGCTGCCGACCGGTGACCAGACCAGTCGCCTGCTCGGGGATCTCGGGGCCGACGTGATCAAGGTGGAGCGCCCGGGTTACGGTGACTACCTGCGCGAGCTTGGTGATCGGATCACGCCGCAGAACAGTGTGTTCCATCTGCTCTGTAACCGCAACAAGCGCAGCGTCACGATCGACCTGCGGCAGGACGAGGGGCGCGACCTGTTCTTCAGCCTGCTGAAGACAGCGGACGTCTTTGTGGATGGCTTCGCCGGCGATGCGTGTGAGGCTCTCGGAATCGGCTACGAGGCGCAGCGCGCGGCCAAGCCGAACATCGTGTACTGCCAGGCAAGCGGCTTCGGGGCCCGCGGAGCGTACAGCCAGATCCCTGTACACGGCTACATGATGGGAGCAGTGGCCGGCCAGGAGCAGTACAAGGTCGACGAGCGGGGCGTGGTGCACCAAGTCCTCAACCCCGAGGGGCTGTACTTCTCCGGATCGATCGACGGGCCGCTGTCCACCGCACTGTACGCCGCCCTCACGACGATCGCGGCGTTGCGGCGCCGAGACCAGACAGGCGAAGGTGCCCGCATCGACGCGGCGGGCGCGGACGCGGTGCTGGCCAACCAGGCTCTGGACGCTGTGATGGCGTGGAACTCGACACGCATTACGGATCGACGCAACCCGCCTCCGCCGGTAGGCATGGACCCGCACAAGCGACCCAAGTACACCTGGTACGCGACCAAGGATGACCGGATCGTGCTCCTCGCCGCCATCGAGCACAAGTTCTGGGACAACTTCTGCAGAGCCGTCGGCCGGGAAGACCTGCTCGACGTCAAGAACACGTCGTTCGCCGTCGACTTCGCCGACGGCGGCAAGGCTGATCTGCTGGACGAGCTTGTCCCCGTGTTCAAGGAGCGCACGCTCGCCGAGTGGATGGACATCGCGCGCGCACACGACATCCCCCTGTGCCCGGCGAACTCCAAGCAGGACACGCTCGACGACCCGCACCTGCGTGCCCGCGAGATCGTGCACGAGACGACGCACCCGGTCGCGGGCCCCTACACGGGCACGGGATGGCCGGCTCCGGTCTCGGGGCAGCCGTTCGACGTGGCCCGTCATGCCCCAGCGTTGGGTGAGCAGACCGACGAGATCCTGGCCGAGTTGGGTCTTACGGCCGAACGGATCGCACGCCTGCGCGAACGACGCGTGGTTTGAGGAGTATCCCGACATGAAGCGGAATGTCTTCCAGACGGAGCACAATCTGTTCCGCGACAGCTTCCGGCGTTTCCTCGAGAAGGAGGTCGTACCTCACCACCTGGAGTGGGAGCACGCCGGCATCGTGCCGCGCGAACTCTTCCTGGCCGCAGGGGCGAACGGCTTCCTCGGTCTTGATGTCCCTGAGCGTTTCGGCGGGGGAGGGGTGACGGACTTCCGCTACAACGTCGTCATGCACGAGGAGGTGCAGGCCGCGGGCGTCAACGCGTCAGGGCTGGGGCTCTCCCTGCACAACGACACAGCTGTGCCTTACCTGCTTCAACTGGCCAACGACGAACAGGCCGAGCGCTGGTTTCCGAGGCTGGTCACGGGCGAGTTGATCACAGCGATCGCCATGACGGAGCCAGGAACCGGCTCGGACCTGGGCGCGGTGCGCACGTCGGCCGTGCGAGACGGCGACGACTACGTTGTCAACGGCTCGAAGACGTTCATCACCAACGGCATCAACGCCGACCTCGTCATTGTCGTCGTGAAGACCGATGTCACCGCTGGCGCGCGCGGCCTGAGCCTGCTGGTTGTGGAGCGCGACACCCCGGGCTTCGCGCGCGGGAAGAACCTGGACAAGATAGGCATGCACGCCCAGGACACCGCAGAGCTGTTCTTCGCCGAGGCGCGCGTCCCTGTCGCGAACCTGCTTGGCCAAGAGGGAAAGGGCTTCGGCTACCTCAGCAGGAACCTCCCTCAGGAACGCCTGGCCATTGCCGCGATCAGCGTGGCCGCGGCACAGGCGGCGCTCAGATGGACACTCGAGTACGCGCGCCAGCGCTCGGCTTTCGGGCAGCCCATCGGCTCCTTCCAGCACAGCCGCTTCACCCTCGCCGAAGCGGCGACCGAGGTGAGTGTGGCGCAGGCCTACGTCGATCGGTGTCTCGAGGCACACATCGCTGGTGAGCTCACGGCCGAGGAGGCGGCCATGGCGAAGTGGTGGTGCTCCGATATGCAGAACCGTGTCGTCGACCACTGCCTCCAGTTGCACGGTGGCTACGGCTATATGACCGAGTACCCCATCGCGCGAGCGTTTGTCGACGCGCGTGTCCAGAAGATCTACGGTGGTACCAACGAGATCATGAAGGAAATCATCGGCCGCTCTCTCGGGCTGTAAGGAGCACGCTGTGGTCATGATCGCGCCGCAGGTTGTCGCCCGCGACAACCTTCCGCAGCGTGTCCGTGTCTATGAGGTGGGCGCGCGTGACGGTCTTCAGAACGAGAAACAGGTCATCTCCACGGTGGTGAAGGCCGAGTTCGTCGAGCGGCTCGTAGCTGCCGGCCTGCGGACCGTGGAAGCGACGAGCTTCGTGCACCCGAAGTGGGTGCCACAGCTGGCGGATGCTGAGGACCTCATCGACCGCCTACAGCCGGTGGACGGGGTGCGCTATGTGGTCCTCGTGCCGAACGCCAAGGGCCTGCAGCGGGCCCTCGACCGAGGTGTGCGAGATATCGCGATCTTCGCTTCGGCCACCGAGACGTTCTCACGGCGCAATCTCAACCGCAGCGTCGCTGAGTCGATTGAGATGTTCACGCCGGTTGTGGAGCAGGCACGCGCAGCTGGAGCCGGTGTGCGCGCATATGTCTCCATGGTCTGTGGCGACCCGTGGGAAGGGAAGGTGCCTGTGACGCAGGTCGTCGACGTGGCGACGCGCCTTGTGGCGCTGGGCTGTACGGAACTCTGCCTTGGCGACACGATCGGGGTGGGGACCCCCGGCCACGTGCGCGCCCTCGTGCGCGCCCTCATCGCCGCGGGGATCGAACGGGACCAGCTCGGTGTGCATTTCCACGACACCTACGGACAGGCGCTTGCCAACGTCCTGGCAGCGCTCCAGGAGGGCGTCACGACGGTCGACAGCTCCGCGGGTGGCCTGGGTGGCTGTCCCTACGCCGAGAGCGCGACGGGCAACCTCGCCACCGAGGACCTGCTCTGGCAGCTGCACGGGCTCGGCATCGAGACTGGCGTCGACCTGCACGCGCTCGTGCGCACCAGCCTCTGGATGGCGGAGGAACTGGGCCGGCCGAGCCCGTCGCGCACTGTACAGGCCCTCGCAACCAGTGTCGGGGCAGCATGAGCACAGCAGATCTCCAGATACCGCCGGGTACGCCGCCTGCGCAGCTGCGTGAGCTGCTGCGCGGCTGGATTGCGGCCAACGCGCCCCAGGGTCTCTCCGACATCCTGGACTGGCGGGCCCGCGTCGACCTGCCGGGCTCGGTGATGCGGGCTGTCAGTGAGGAGCAGCACGCTCAGGCTCAGCGGCACCCGCTCTTCCGAGAGTGGGAAGAACGCTGTCTCCAGGCGCGTCTGGTCTGCCCGGCCTGGCCGGAGGAGTACGGTGGCCGCGGCTGGGAGGCGCCGGAGATGACGGTGCTCGACGAGGAGTTCTTCCGCGCTGGCCTGCCGCGCGTCGACCGAGTGCAAGGCGAGTCGATGGTCGGACCGTCGATCATCCTGCACGGCACCGACGACCAGAAACGGCGTCTGCTGCCTTCGATCCTGTCGGGCGAGCACCGTTACTGTCAGGGTTTCTCCGAGCCCGGTGCAGGGTCTGACCTGGCCTCGGCCCGGACCCGCGGCGTGATCGAGGGTGATGAGGTCGTCATCACCGGCCAGAAGGTCTGGACCAGTCGTTTCGCCACGGCAAATATGATTTTTGTTCTCTGCCGGACCAACACCGACGCGCCCAAGCACAGAGGCCTCTCCTACGTCATCGTCCCCTTCACACCGGGGGAGAACGGCATCGACGCCCGCCCCATCCGTCAGATGACCGGTGCGGAGGAGTTTGCCGAGGTCTTCTTCGACGGGACGCGCGCACGGCTGGACAACGTCATCGGGGGCCTGGGTGAGGGCTGGCGGGTCGTGCAGTCGACGCTGGCCTTCGAGCGCGCTGCCGCAGGGCGCGCAACGACCATGCTGGTGCAGTCGCGCGAACGAGAGCTGGCCGCGCTCGTCGAACTCGCGCGCGCCAGGGGCCGGGATCGCGACCCGGTGGTGCGCCAGCAGTTGGCCTGGGCACATACCCAGGTTCGGCTGCTGCGCGCATCGTGGGAGCGCACCGTCTCCGAGGTTGCCGCTGGACGGGAACCGGGTCCGCAGCTGTCCACGTGGAAGCTGTTCTGGAGCGAGTACCACCTCAAACTCGGGGCCTTGGCGCTGGATATCGCGGGAACCGACGCGCTACTCCGTCCAGAAGGACCTGGCCACCCGGTCGACCCCTGGCAGGACGCCTTCCTCGTGGCCCACTCTGGCACCGTCTACGCCGGGACCAGTGAGGTGCAGCGCAACATCCTCGGTGAGGGTGTCCTGAGGCTGCCTCGCGAGCCCAGGCAGGCAGGTGCCCGGTGAGCTTCTCGTTCCCGGTCGAAGCAGGCGCGGTGCTCATGTTCGCCCGCGCTCTGGGGGATCTTGACCCCCGTTGGTACGACGAGGAGTCCCCTGCCGCGCAGGCGCACGGCGGCGTGCTGGCCCCACCCACCTTCGTGGCGAGCGTGGCGCACTTCGACCCCGACTGGCCGTACCGTCCGCGCCCTGGCGTGCCCTGGCACGGGTCCGGTCGCGGTCCGGGCTTCCCGCCGCCGGCCAGCGGCAGCGGCAGCGGCAGCGGCACCAGCCTTCATGCGGAGCAGCACTATGAGTACCACCGCCCGATCCGGCCCGGGGACGTGCTCACGGTGGACCGGGAGCCCGGCAAGCGCTGGGAGAAGCAGAGCGCACGCGCCGGGACGCTTCGCTTCGAAGAGGAGATCACCCGGTTCACCAACCAGCGCGGTGAGCTCGTCGTCACAGCAATCCGTGTGCGGGTGGTCACCGAGCGACCGGTGGAAGGGTGACAAGGTGAGACTCGAACAGCTCACGGAGGGCGACAGCCACTCCCAGGTGGTCGTGCACGATCTGACGCGCACCCAGCTCGTCATGTATGCCGGCGCATCCGGTGACTTCAACCCGCTGCACACAGACGAGGTCTACGCCACACAGGTCGCCGGATACGACAAGGTCATAGTGCACGGCCAGCTCACGATGGGGCTGACCGCCAAGATGGTGGCCGGCTGGATTGACGAGGCGGATCTCAGCGCCTTCGGGGTCCGCTTCAAGAACCAGGTCTGGCCGGGAGACACCCTGACGGTCTCAGCCACGGTGACGTCAGTGACGAAGGGCCCCTATGGCCCAGAAGCTGAACTCGCACTCTCGACCACCAACCAGGACGGCGTGGAGGTCGTGAGCGGGTACGCGCGGCTGCGCGAGGCATGGACTGCGGAGGCGCGATGAGCGATCAGCCACAGGCACTCGTCGCGGGAGGCAGCGGCGGTATCGGCGCCGCTGCCTGCGAAGCCCTCGCACGTGAAGGCTTCGATGTCGCATTGACATACCGCAGCAATGCGGACGCGGCTGAGGCGGCGGCCAAGGCCGTGCGAGCGCTGGGTCGCAACGCCACGGCGCACCCTGTGGACCTCACCGAGGCAGCGGACGTCGAGGCGCTCGTGGACTCGTTCGCCCGGCTGGACACCGTCGTGTACGCCGCAGGCCCACAGATTCCCATGCGTTACGTCGGGAGCATCGACCAGGGGCTGTTCGCTGAGCAGCTGTTGCGCGATGCCGCGGCCTGCTTCAACTTGCTGCGGCCTGCAATCGCGCCGCTGCGCGCAACGAGAGGATCCGTGGTCTGCCTCGTCACGACGGTCCTCCGTCGGTGGGCTGCCCGGGACCTGCTCTCGGCGGCGCCGAAGGGCGCCGTCGAGCAGATAGCCCGTGCCATCGCGGCCGAGGAGGGCAAGAACGGTGTGCGCGCGAACTGCGTCGGGGTCGGCACGATCGAGGCCGGGATCTGGGAGGACCTGCTGAGCACGGGTGACTACGACGAGCGCGCGCTGAAGGCCGCCCAGCGAGCGATCGCGCTCCGCCGTTTCGGTGCGGCGGACGAGGTCGCAGAGGTGGTGGCGTTCCTTGCCTCGCCCCGCTCGTCGTACGTGACAGGACAGACGCTCAACGTCGACGGTGGGTACTCCACATAATATTCGACTCAGATTTAGGGCGAGGCGGATCAGCCCGGGCGTTTGGGGTGTGCTGATTGGCAAGATGTCGTCTGTGTCGTGTTGACGCGAGTGACGATGCCGAAGTCGGGTGCGAGAGCATGCCTGCCGGCGTGCGGGGCCTCGTAGTTGCGGTCGACACGGGCCCAGCGTCGATCCGCGGGCTGCGGACACTGGCACGGATGGGGCCGATGACCTGGTCTCGCAGGGCCGGGAGTGCGGCGATGTCGATGGCCGGGACCTGGTGGCTGGGGCCCAGGTGCGTATCCGGTGAGAGAACCGCCCCGCCATCCGCATCAGATGGGTGTTGTCCAGCAGTCGTAGTTGCCAGTCAGCAGATCGCTGTGTCGGGGCTGCGACACAGCATTTATCTACAGAACATAAAATTAACTACAAAAAATCAATATTCTGTCTCCAGGGGACTATTGATGTTGAAAATGATTTCAAGATCTATTTAGAAGGCCTGGGCGTGCGCACGACCGAGCGGTCCGGGTGTTTGACAGTGGCGCGAATCACGCTATGCTGCATCGAAACTAGCAAAATTTCATTAGATTCTTGTTGATCATCGGCTAGCCCCGTGAGGCGTACAGGCGCTCGGCAGATGTCCTCCCTGGTCCCGAGTGCTCATACTGTCGGACGCCCTAGCCGCGGATCCACGACTCGCATCCCGACTGGTCGATCCCCAGCAAGACGAACAACGCCTGATGTCAGGGTCCACCGGTCCGCTGATCTCGCTCTTCGCGACCACCGGGGCTGTAGCTGAAGGGAAATTCTCAGTGCTGAGAGCAACTGTGCCGACCTGCCTGAGCCGGTCCACGGGCCGTCGGTGCGCGCTGCCGGCCGCTTCGGCTTCCGGCAGGCGCGTTCCGGCTGGTGATCGTTTTTGTGCCGGCGTTGCGCCCCAGGCGGTGTGCCCTTTATGGCTATGATCTCGCTTACCAGAATCGCCACACCGATCGGCAACTTCTTCGCGTTCACGCTCGACACGTTCGTCGCCGTTTTCCGGCGGCCGTTCCAATGGCGCGAGTTCATCCAGCAGACCTGGTTCGTCGCCAGTGTCTCACTCGGTCCGGCCATTCTGCTGGGTATCCCGTTCGTCGCGCTGGTCACCTTCCAGTTCAACCTGATCCTGTCGGAGCTTGGCGCGATCGACCTGAGCGGTTCCGGATCGGGCCTCGCCACGATCACCCAGATCGGCCCGGTTGCGACGACGTTCATCATCGCCGGAGCCAGTTCGACGGCCATCTGCGCGGACATAGGCGCTCGCCGGATCCGTGAAGAACTTGACGCGATGATGGTCCTGGGCATCGATCCCATACAGCGGCTGGTCGTGCCCCGGATGCTCGCGACCGCCCTGTGCGCGTTTCTGCTCAACGGCGTGATGATCCTGATCGGCCTGACTGGTGGGTTCTTTTTCGCGGTCTTCCTCCAGGAAGCCAGTCCAGGGCAGTACGTGGACTCGATGAAGCTTCTGGTCGGGTTCGCGGACCTGGTGCACGGTGAGCTCCGGGCTGTCGCCTTCGGTGTGGTCGGTGCTCTCGTCGGCTGCTATCGCGGCATGACCTGTGCCGGCGGCCCACGCGGTGTGGGCAACGCGGTGAACGAGACTGTGGTCTACACCTTCCTGGCGCTGTTCCCGCTCAACATCCTGTTGACCCAGGTGCCGTACTCATTGGGGATCGTTGGAGGGAACCACTGATGGCTGGAGGATTTCGGCGTGGTCTGGTCCACGTCTTTGGTGCGCCATTGCGGCTGCTGGACGACCTGGGCCGCCAAGCCTCATTCTACGGCCAGGCACTGGCCTGGACGCCAAAGGCGGTCAAGGATTACAAAACTGAGCAGGTCAGACTGATTGCCGAGGTGGGGATGAGCACTGGCGCCCTCGCGGTGATCGGTGGTTCGTCGATCATAACACTTTTCATCACACTGTTCGCCGGTGTCACCGGCGGGGTACAGACCTTCGATGCGTTGAAGAACCTCCAGCTCGAGGCGCTCGGTGGATTCGCCTCTGCCATCATCACCCCGCGGCTGCTGACACCGATCGTTGCCGGTGCCGCGCTTGCCGCGACGGTTGGCAGTGGCTTCACGGCGCAGCTCGGTGCAATGCGAGTCGCCGAGGAGATCGACGCTCTCGAAGTGATGGCTGTGCGTTCGCTGCCCTATCTGGTCACGACTCGACTGGTCGCCGGAATGATCACTATCATTCCGATTTTCGCGATGGCCATGGTCGGTGGATGGATCGGTTGGAAGGTGACCCAGGTCAACTTCTTCGGGCTTTCCGAGGGTACCTTCAACCACTATATGAACACGTTTATGCAGTGGCAGGATGTCATGTTCGCGTTCGCGCAGGCCGTGGGTATAGCGATAGTCATCATTCTGATCCACACCTACTATGGCTACACTGCCTCCGGCGGCCCGGCTGGTGTCGGCCAGGCGGTCGGGCGCGCGGTGCGGACCTCGCTCATCGCGGTCATGACGATTGAGCTGTGCATCGCGATGGCGTTGTACGCGAACTCCGACGCGTTTCGGATCTCGGGGTAGCGCTGTGCAGACATCGATGTTCGGTCGGGTGCGGCTACGGCTTTATGCGTTGATACTCATCGCGGTCGTGAGCGGCTTTGGTGCGCTGTGCATCGCCGCATACCGGCAAGCATTCATCAGCACTGTGGATGTCACGCTGCGCGCCGACCGCACCGGACTGCAGATGTATCGAGGTAATCGGGTGCAGCTGCGCGGTGTCGACGTGGGCCGTGTCGGGTCGATGACACGCACCGAGGACGGCCGAAGTGTGCTGATCACGCTCAAGATGGATCCCGACAAGATGAAGGACATCCCGGCTAACGTTGGAGTCCAGCTCAACCAGCTCACGGCGTTCGGTGCGAAGTCGGTCGAGCTGACCTATCCCGAGCATCCCACCACGCGCACCCTCCAGGCTGGTGACCAGGTCGGCGGGGACCGGGTGGCCGTCGAGGTCAACACACTGTTCGATCATCTCCAGCGCATCCTGGACACCGCCTCGCCGGCGAAGGTCAGCGCGGTGTTGGGGAACCTGGCCGGCGCGCTGCAGGGGCGCGGTGACGAGCTCGGGCAGACCGGCGCCGACCTCGCCGCCTATCTGAACAAGTTCAACGAGAACTTGCCGCAGCTGCAGAATGACTTTTCCAGGACGGCTGATGTCGCCAACCTCTATGCCGACATCGCCCCGGACCTGTCACACATCCTCGAGAGCGTAACGGTGACGAGCCGGACGCTGGTCGAGCAGCAGGCTCAGCTCGACTCCTTCCTGTTCCAGGTGAGCAAGACCGGAAACCAGGGCGGTGTCTTCTTCGGGCAGAACGCTGATGCTCTGGTGAGTGTCGTACAGAACGCGTTACCCACGACGGCTTTGTTGAAGCGGTACTCGCCGGAGTTCGCCTGCCTGCTACAGGGCATCGACAAGGCGGACAAGCAGATGATTGCCACGCAGGGGAAGGTGCCCGGCATCACCGGTCTCGTCGCCATCGAGCCGGGAGACGTCACGTACAAGAACCCGCGGAACCTCCCGAGCATGTCCGCCGACATCGGCCCGCAGTGCTATGGGTTGCCCAATTACGACGGGCGCGTGGTGCCGGCGGAGGCCACAAAGGACTTCGACAAGGGTGGTGAGGCGAACCCGTATCCCGGTGACAACCGGCTGCGTATGGGAGATCCGCCGCTGGTCGTGCAGTTGTTCGGTCCGTTGGCGGGCGTGCCATTGACGGACCAGGAGAAGGCACGGCTGCAGGGAGGTGCGCGGTGACAGGGGGCAAATCCGCGCTGGCCATTACCGGGCCTCTGATCAAGAGTGCGATCTTCCTCGTCGTGACCCTGTTGGTCCTCGGGTTCATCTCGATTGAGCTCGGCCAGCGCTTCGGACTCGACGACACCCGCCGCTACTCCGGAGTCTTCAGCGACTCCTCCGGCCTCCGGCCCGGCCAGACGGTCCGCATCGCCGGGGTGAGGGTCGGCACGGTGCACGACGTCAAGGTCCAGGACAGCGCACGCTCGGTCGTGGCCTTCGATGTCGACGCCAGTCGGCAGATCCCGCGGAACGCGCGTCTGGCAATCCGCTACCTCAACCTCACCGGTGACCGGTTTCTCGAGATCCAGGAGGGGGACGGGCCATCCGCGCCACTAGCCAAGAATGGCATGATCCCGATCGGGCAGACCGCTCCCGCACTGGACCTCGATGTGCTGCTGGCCGGATTCAACCCACTGTTCGAAGGCCTTGCTCCCGACCAGATCAACAGCCTGTCCACCGAGATCGTGTCGGTGTTCCAGGGGCAGGGCGGGACGATCGACTCATTGCTGAAGCGAGCGGCGTCGCTGACGAACACTCTCGCGGACCGTGACGTGGTGATCGGGCAGTTGGTGGACAACCTCAACATCCTGCTCGGCACGCTCGACCAGCACGGGCCGCAGTTGAAGGTCACTATCGACCGGCTCCAGACGCTGGTCAGCGGCCTGGCGAACGATCGCGGCCGGCTCGGCGACTCGCTCGCCGGCTCGAACCAGCTCGTGACCTCCCTCAGCGATCTGCTGACGAAGGTCCGCGGGCCGCTGCGCGACACCGTCACCCAGCTCGACCGAGCCGCATCGCAGGCGAACGCAGGCGAAGCCGACATCAACGCGGCCCTGAGCATGCTGCCCGGCGCCTACCTGCGCATCGGCCGACTCGGCGCGCGAGGCAGCACCTACGGCCTCTACGTGTGTTCGCTGCGACTGAAACTGACCGGCCCCAACGGCCAACCGTTCTACACCCCCTACATCGGTCCGGCCCCCAACGCGGACCGCTGCAAGTTCGGGACCGCTCCACTGGAAACCCCGGCACAGCGTGAACAGAAGCAGAAGTTGAGCGGTGGTGCGCGATGATGATCAAATTTCGGGAGCGCAACCCGGTAACGATCGCGGTGGTCGGCATCGCGGCGCTGGTTGGTCTGCTGTACGGGTCGTTCCAGTTGGCAGCGTTGCCGATCATCGCCGGCGACAGCTACTCGGCGATGTTCACCGAGGCCGGCGGCCTCCGCGCCGGCGACACGGTGACGATGGCGGGCACGAAGATCGGCAAGGTCACCGATGTCGGACTGAAGGGCAATCAGGTCAAGGTCACGTTCACCGCGAAAGGCGTGATACTGCGTGACCAGTCGACCGCCCAGATCAAGACCGAGACCCTGCTCGGCGAGCGGCGACTCGGGATTGTCTCCACCGGCACCCGGAAGATGTCTCCGGGCGATGCGATCCCGTCCTCGCGTACACAGGCGCCATACAGCCTCACGCAGGGCCTCGAGGATCTGACCCGGCATACAGGCGAGATCAATGTCGATGACGCCGGTCAGGCGCTCGACACGCTCAGCCAGGCCTTCGCGCAGACCTCCGGCGACATCGGCCCGGCCATGGAGGGGATCACGCGTCTGTCTCATACGGTGGCCTCCCGAGACCAGGCGCTGTGGGAGCTGCTCCAGCACGCGCAGCAGGTCACCGGAGTACTGGCGGGCACGTCAAAGCAGCTCACATCGCTCGTACAGGACGGTAATCTCCTGCTGGCCGAGCTCAACGCCCGGCGGAACACCATCCAGCAACTGCTCAACCGGACTGTCCAGCTCACCAACGAAATCGTGGGTTTCACCGGCGAGCAGCGCGACAAGCTGAAGCCAGCACTCGACAAGCTCAACCACACCATCGGGATTCTGCGGAGCAACGAGGGTAACATCATCTCCGCGATCCAGCGGGTCTCGACCTTCATCACGGGTCTCGGCGAAGGCATCGCCTCGGGACCGTTCTTCACCGGTGTCGCCGATGTGGGCGGACTGGGAGTCTTCCCGACGGCACAGTTCATTCCGGGGCTGGCCGTTCCGTCGCCGTTCCCGCAGCAGCCGGCGCCATCCCTGCCTGTTCCACCGCTCGGCCAGGTCATTGGTCAAGGAGTGAACTGATCATGCGACGCTTCATGGGCGCCACCCAGGGTAGGCGTAGGATCGTTTCCCTCCTGGCGGTGCTCGCCATCGCCGCCGGCGCCTTCTCCTTTTTCGTCCTTAACGGGCACAGATCCGGTACCGCCTACTTCGCGAGCGTGAAGAACATCTACCCGAAAGACCGGGTACGGATCCTCGGTGTCGACGTCGGTGAGATCACTGCGATCAGTCCCGAGCCTGGCCGGGTCCGAGTGGATTTCAGCTACGACAGCAAGTACAAGCTCCCGGCGGATGTGCAGGCCGCGATCGTCTCACCAACACTGGTCGCGACCCGCTTCCTGCAGCTGACCCCGGCCTATAACGGCGGGCCTACGTTCCCCGACAGGGGCACCATTCCCCTGGAGCGGACCGCGTCACCGCTGGAGTTCGACGACCTCAAGTCCGAGCTGGAGAAGGTCTCGGCGGCCTTCGGGCCTGCTCCTGACGGCAGTCAGGGCGTGCTGGGCCGATTCCTCGACACAATGGCCAGGAATGCGCAGGACGGCCAGGGCGCGAAGTTCAACGCAATGATCAGGGAAGCTTCGGCGGCGGCGCAAACTCTGGCCTCCGGCAGCGACGATCTGTTCGCGACCGTGCGGAACCTGCAAACCTTCGTCACGGCCCTCGGCGCAGTCGATCAGCAGATCGTCGAGTTCAACAACCAGTTGGGCTCGGTGTCCGAGGTGCTGGACGAGAACAGGAACGCGTTCACTCAGGCGATCACCGGAGTCAACGACGCCGCGGTACAGGTGGACCAGTTCCTCGCGGAGAACGCCCAACCCCTGGAGACCTCGGTCGATCAGCTGGGTCAGCTGACCCGGAGCCTGGCCGGCATGCGTGATGACATCGCCCAGGTGCTGCACGTCGGGCCGAACACGTTGACCAACCTCTGGCAGATCTTCTCGCCACGTAGCGGTGCCTACACCGGCGCTCTCGCCGTGGACAACCTCAACAACCCCGCCGACCTGGTGTGCTCGGCCTACGCGGTCAACCTCACCCAGAACCCGGGCGACGCCGCGGCGGCCTGTGCCAACTACCTGGCCCCGCTGCTGCAGGTCCTGCGCGTCCAGCAGCCGCCCATCGGCGTCAACCCGCTCGTAGTGCCCGGCGGCGGTGGCCCCACCGAACGGCCGGGCGTCGACCCACCGCCGAACGCCACCGCGAACAACCAGGGGCTGTTGCCCGGCCTGGGCCTACCCGGCCTGGGTGGTCTGCTCGTCCCGCCGTCTGGAGGCAGATGATGAGGCGGCTGCTGTGCTGGCCCATCCTTGCCATGGCCGTGGGCCTCGTGCTTACTGGCTGTAATTATCAGGGGCTCAACGACTTCACCCTGCCCGGTTCGGAAGGCTCGCGGCCGGGCTCCTACGAGGTGAAGCTCGAGATGGCCGATGTCGGTGATCTGGTGCCCAACAACCCGGTCCGGCTGAACGACATCAACGTAGGGACGATCAAGTCCATCCAGCTCGACGGATGGCACGCCCTCGTCACGATCAGGCTCAACCCCGACGTGGTGCTGCCGGCGAACGCGACGGCTCGGGTGGGTCAGGCCAGCCTGCTGGGCGCGAAGTACATCGAGCTCGACCGTCCCGCGGAGGGTGAGACCGGCAGGCTCGCGCCGGGTTCGACGCTCGGGCTCGCGCAGACCGGGAAGTACACCGGCACCGAGGACCTCCTGGCCTCGGTGGCGTTGCTGCTCAACGGTGGCGGGCTTGCGAACCTCAAGACGATCACCACGGAGTTGAACCGGGCACTCGGGGGACGGGAACCACAGTTCCGTGATCTGCTCACCCAGCTGAACACGTTTGTCACCGGGCTCGACAAGCAAAAGGGCGACATCGTCCGCGCGATCGACGGGCTCGACCGGATGGCCGGCAATCTGGCGTCCTACAACGGGCAGATCCAGTCCGCGCTCGACAACCTGCCCCCCGCACTCGACGTGCTGAACCGGGAGCGGATCAATCTGGTCAACACCCTGCAGTCGCTGTCGAACTTCGGCGACGCCGCACACGACGTGGTCAGCCGGGGCGGTGACGCGCTGGCCCAGAACATCGACAACCTGGGGCCTTCGTTGAAGGGGCTCGCCGACGCGGGCCAGTCCCTGACCAATTCCCTGGACATGATCGGGACCGCCCTGTTCCCACTCAAGACGTTCGGCGACGTCATCAAGGGCGACTTCGCCAACTTCTACATGACCCTCGACCTCACCCTGGGCACACTCGACCGCAACTTCCTGACCGGCACGCCGTTCGCGGGCCAGCTGGGCAACATAGAGAAATTGCTCGCGGCCGGGATGGGGGTGGCTGGTCAGGCAGTGAACCCGCTGACGGCGCCGGTCCTGCCGAACGGCGTCCCCGGCGTCACCGGGCCGGCACTCGAAGGCGGCACCAAGCCGGTACCAGCGGATCAACGCGGGGTGGAACCAGCCAGGCCGCCAGCCCAGCCTTCGCCGACGCCGTCCCCGACACAGCAACCGAACAGCGGTCTCGGAGACCTCCTCAATGGGCTCCTGGGCGGGGGAACAGGCCGATGATCACCAGATTCGTGCGTTTCCAGCTTGTGGCGTTCGCGATTCTCACCCTGGCCGCGACACTCATGATCGCATTGGTGTACCTCCGGGTTCCGACGCTCCTGGGCGTCGGCCAGATCCAGGTGACGGCCGACTTCCCGTCGACCGGGGGCCTCTACCCCAACGCGAACGTTACTTACCGCGGCTATACCGTCGGCAAGGTCAAGAAGATCGACCTCGTCCCGACGGGAGTCCGAGCAACGCTGTCCATCGACAAGGACAAGGCCCCGCCGCGCGACAGCCGGGCCGAGGTGCACAGCGTCTCGGCGATCGGCGAGCAGTATGTCGACTTCGTCCCGACCGCGAACCCCGGCCCTCCGATCCGGCACGGAGATCGGATCGACATGCGGCAGACCAGCACTCCGCCCCCGATCGCGTCCGTGCTCGACAGCGTGGACGACCTCGTCACGTCGCTGAACCCACACAGTCTCACCACCGTGCTCGACGAGGCCGCCGCGGCCTTCGACGGACTTGGTCCGGATCTCGGGCGGCTGGCCGACAACACCAGGGCACTGCTGGACGCCGCGGACACCAATTACGAGCCGACCCGGCAGCTGATCCAGAACGCCCCGGCTCTGCTGGACGCCATCCGGCAGAGCGATCCGTCCATCCGGCAATGGGCGGATGACCTGTCGTCATTCACCGGCACGCTCGCGAAGGACGACCCGCAGATCCGGGCGATGCTGGCGAATGTGCCCCCAGCGGCTGGACGGGCAGGCGACCTTCTCCAGCAGCTGAGCCTGACCACGCCAACCCTGCTCAGCAGCAGCGACGTGCTGGCCAAGCTGGCGAAGGCCTACCACGCTCCCATCGAGCAGATCCTCGTCGTGTATCCGCTGCTGACAGTCGAGAACCTCACGACGGCCCCCGAGTACCTCTCGCCCGGGGTCTTCAAGTTCAACCTCGAGACCAACGTCAACCCACCGGTGTGCATGGACGGATGGGTACCGGAGGGCCAGCCGGGCGGTCCGCGTCCGTCGAGCATCATCAGCGATGAAGAGCTGCCTGCGAACTCGTACTGCAAGCTGCCCCAGAACGACCCGCGAGTGACGCGGGGAGCGCGCAACCTGCAGTGCTTCGAGCCGGGTTCTCCACCAGGACGGCGAGCAGGGACGATCCAGGGGTGCCGGGGCGATGGCGAAAAGCCGATTACAGGGAAAGGCGTGTTCGTTCCCGGCGAGACCGGTCTCGGCGGGATCACTGTCCTCGAGGGTCCCCTCACGGTGCTCGGGGTCGTCGGATCACCACCGCCTCAGCAGAGGGAGTTGACATGGCAAGGACTACTGATCGCTCCGGCCGAGCGGTGACGTTGTTGACCCACGACGCGCCGGCGGCCCTGCCGAAACACGGTGCCGAGGAACCCGCCGAAGATACGAGGGAAAGCAATCCCAGGTCCACGACCAGGGACGCGAAGACCGGAGACGAGGTCCGGACACTCGCCGAAGAACAGCCGGACGAGGCATTCGTGGACAATGAGGGTGGCGGCGAGCTCCCGAATCCGGACGGTCCGGTCAGCGATGATCCGGTCTCGGTGACGCTGGCATCCGCGGCCAAAGGATCGCGTCCGCTCAGGCGGGGGCGGGCGTTCCGGATAGCGTTGGTGGCATTGTCGGTGCTTGTTGTCGTACTTGTGGCCACCACGGTTGTGTTCAGTCTGCGCTGGCAGAACGGCCACGCCGTCGATGCCCGTCGCGCCGATGCCGTGGCCGCCGCTCGTCAGGTGGCGCTGAACCTGACCTCGATCAACTTTGGCACCGCGGACGCGGACGTCAACAGGCTCGTCTCGAGCGCGACCGGTGACTTCCGCAATCTGTTCACCCAGAACCTCGATTCCTACGTCGATATCGTCAAACAGAACCAGGTCGTCACGACCGGCCAGGTTACCGAGGCCGGCGTACAGGACATCAACGCGAGCATCGCACACATTATTCTGGCCGTGCAGTCCACCGTGCGGAACACGGCGGTGCCGAACGGCGAGGTCAGAACCTACCGAATGGCGCTACAGATGGAACATCACGGCGACGGATCCTGGCTGGTCTCACGAGTGGATTTCGTGCCGTGAGGGCCTTACGGAAAGCCTTACGGAAAATGGTGGCGATTGGAGACCCCCGGGCAATCTGGCGAACCGCGCATCGGTATCCGCGAACGGTTCTCATCGGGCTCGGGTCGCTCACGGTCGTACTCGCCGTTGGGCTGGGCATCCTGGTGCTGGCGACCGATCGGCACAACACGGTCGAGCAGGCCAGGGCGGATGGTAGGACGGCCGGCGAGAAGATGGCTGTGACCCTGCTGTCCTACGATTACCGTTCTTCAGTGTCCGATCTTGGAAAACGTGACGATCTGCTGACCGGGCACTTCAGGGACGAGTACTCCGCGCTCATGCGGGACACCGTCATGCCAGCAGCGGTCAAGCAACAGGTGACGACCCAGACGAGCGTCGCGGCGTCCTCGGTCATCTCCGCTGACAGTCCCGACAAGGTGACCATGCTGCTCTTCCTCAACCAGACTACGCAATCGGTGGCGAGCAAGAATCCCGTACTCAACGGTAGCCGGGTCCGGATGGCCCTCCAGCGGGTCAGTGGGCAGTGGCTGGTCGCCGAGCTCACCCCGGTGTGAACGCCGACGCTCACTGTGTAGTGCCACGTATAGGGGGATCGATGACCGGTGTTGAAGTCGAGATCAGGAATCTAAGCAAGTCGTTCGGCAAGGCGAACATCTGGAGTGACGTCACGCTGACCCTGCCCCCGGGCGAGATCAGCGTGCTGCTCGGGCCGTCGGGCACTGGAAAATCGGTGTTACTCAAGTCTATCATCGGTCTATTGAAGCCCGAAAAAGGTAGTATAATCATCCATGGCACCGACTTGATCCGATGCTCCGAGAATCGGCTTTATGAGCTGCGTAAGCTTTTCGGTGTGCTGTTCCAGGACGGTGCGCTGTTCGGTTCCATGGACGTCTACGACAACACCGCGTTTCCGCTGCGGGAGCATACTCGTAAGTCCGAGACCGAAATCCGTAGGATTGTCATGGAGAAACTCGATCTGGTCGGGCTCACAGGCGCGGAGAACAAGCTCCCCGGAGAGATCTCCGGCGGTATGCGCAAGCGCGCCGGTCTGGCCAGAGCGCTCGTGCTCGATCCGGAGATCGTGCTCGTCGACGAGCCGGACTCGGGACTCGACCCGGTTCGTACGGCCTATCTCAACCAGCTCATCGTCGACCTGAACGCTCAGATGGATTCGACGTTCCTGATCGTCACGCATCACCTGGGTACGGCGCGGCAGCTGCCGGACAACATCGGGATGCTGTTCCGCCGTAACCTCGTAATGTTTGGTCCCCGCGAGGTGTTGCTGACTTCGGAGGAACCCGTGGTCCAACAGTTCCTGCAGGGCCGCCGAGCCGGGCCCATCGGAATGTCGGAGGAGAAGGACTCGGCGCAGATGCAAGCTGAGATGGCGCAGCTGCGCGAGCAGGGAGCCGCGGCACGGGACGACATCACGTTCGTCGACCCGCAGTACGAACCAAGTGCCGGCCTACCCGAGCGGCGCGCCGTTCAGCGGCGCAAGGACCGGGTCATGAAAATGATGCATACCCTGCCATGGAAGGCGCAGCAGGCTATTCGTGAGTCCTTGACGGAGGATGATCTCGTTCGTTACGAGATCCCGTGGGATCCAGGTTCCACCGAAGTCATCAAGGTGCACAGGCCGTTTCCGATCCAGTGAATGGCCGTCCGGCCTTCGAAAGAGGCACATCGGTGGGTACAGGGATGACGAGCTTGATCCTGCGTGCGGCAGTCGGCACGACAATGATCGCGCACGGAGTCAAGCATGGCAGGACGATCCAGGGAACCGCGGACTGGTTCCAGATGATCGGGTTCCGCGAGCCGGAGCTGCAGGCACGGCTGTCCGCCGTGGTGGAGGTTGGCGCCGGCGGCGCACTGCTGGTGGGGGCCGGCACACCCCTGGCCGCCTCGGCGGTTGTTGGGACCATGGGGGTGGCCGCCCGTTCCGTGCACGTCCGCAACGGCTTCTTTATTACCGCGGAGGGCTATGAGTACGTGCTCAACCTGGCCGCCGCCGCCGTGGCCCTGAGCACACTCGGCCCGGGCCGGTTCAGTGTGGACCGTCTGTTCAAGCATGCTGACGACCACCCGAGCGTGCGTCGCGGGCTGTTGACCGCGGGGATCGGGCTGGGCGCTGCCGCCGTCCAGTTGGCCGCGTTCTGGCGCCGTCCGGCATGAGGGGTGGTGTCGATGAACAGACGGCGCGGTCAGACGGCATGACGGCGTCGTTGCACCCAGCAGCGTCGGCAGAACAGACGCTTCCCGCCCGCGACCGCGTGGTAACCCGAGCTGTTCTGGAACGACACGCTGCCGAACGGCCCGATGCGCTCTGCGTGCTCGGCCCTGATGGCGAGCGATGGACCTGGGCGCAGGCTCTTGACGAAGCCTATCGGTCGGCGACGGCACTGGCGGCACGTGGAGTCGGCCGCGGTGATCACGTTCTGCTCTTTCTGCCGAACGGGCTCGACTGGCTGCGCGCCTGGTGGGGGACCAGCGCCTTGGGCGCGGTGATGGTGACCGTGAACGTCGCCTACCGCGGGGAGAGTCTCCGGCATGTCTGTGCCGAGTCGGGCGCTTCGGTGATCGTCACCGACGGTGTCCTCGGTGAGCGGCTGGCCGGGCTCGGGCTCGACATCGTCCCGGTGTCCCCTGCTGAGCTGCGCGCCGGGACCGTCACGGAACCCGTGCTCGACCCGCCCCTCGAACCCTGGGACGTGCACGCCGTGAACTTCACCTCCGGCACGACCGGTCCGGCCAAAGGCGTCCTGACCCCGTATCTCGCCACGTACATGGGCGGGGTCAACGCCATGGGTGAGGCCGGTGGTCTGAGCGCCACCGATCGCTGGCTGGTCGACACTCCGCTGTTCCACGTGAGCGGACAGATGACCGCGCTGGTCTGCCTTTCCGCAGGGGCGAGTATGGCGGTGCGGGAGCAGTTCGCCGGTTCCCGCTACTGGGATGTCGTCGCGGAGACCGAGGCCACCCATGCGTTGCTCGTCGGCACCATGGCGGCGTTCCTGCTGTCTCGGGAACCGAGCGCGGCCGAGCGAGCGCACCGGCTGCGGGTAGCCGTACTGGCCCCGATGGTCGCCGACCCCGTCGCGTTCCGCGCACGGTTCGGTGTGGCACAGCTGTGCTCCGTCTACGGTCAGACAGAGATCAGTTCACCGCTGCTGGTGCTGCCCGGGGCCGAGATCGTGCCGGGCAGTGTCGGGCGGCCACGGCCCGGCGTTGAGCTGCGTATCGTCGATGAACATGATCTGCCGGTGGCCATCGGTGAGATAGGCGAACTGGTGGTCCGCACGGACCGGCCATGGGAGATGAACGTCGGTTACTTCCGGAGGCCCGAGGCCACGGTGGCGGCTTGGCGCAACGGCTGGTTCCACACCGGCGATGCGTTCCGATGCGATCAGGAAGGCAACTACTTCTACGTCGACCGCATGCGCGACACCCTGCGGCGGCGGGGCGAGAACATCTCCAGCTTCCAGGTGGAGGCCGAGGTGATGGCGCACCCGGATGTCCTTGAGGTCGCGTGCGTCGGCGTGCCGGCGGAGTTCGGCGAGCACGAGGTCAAGGTCTTCGTCGTCCCCGTCGAAGGCCGCGTCGTCGATCCAGCTGACTTGATTGGCTTCCTTGTTCCGCGGCTGCCGCGGTTCATGATCCCGAGGTTCGTCGAAGTGGTTGCCGAGCTGCCGAAGACCCAGACACTGCGGGTGCGGAAGTTCGAGCTGCGTGACAGACCGAACACGGAGGCGACGTGGGATCGCCAGGCGGCGGGCGTCGCCCTGCCCCGCTGATCCCACCGTGGAACGGTTCAACCGGATCCTGCTCGAGGAATGGGCCTACGCCCGCGTCCACACCAGCGAGACCGAACGCCGTGCTGCGCTGCCCGGCTGGCTGCACACCTACAATCACCAGCGCTGCCACACCGCGTTCGGAGGTCATCCGTCCGTCAGCCGTATCCCCAGCCTCACGGGACAGAACAACTGGAGCGCCGGTCACGTAACCATACGT
Organism: Protofrankia sp. CiP1_Cm_nod4; assembly: GCF_982290645.1. Classification (NCBI taxonomy): domain Bacteria; kingdom Bacillati; phylum Actinomycetota; class Actinomycetes; order Frankiales; family Frankiaceae; genus Protofrankia; species Protofrankia sp. CiP1_Cm_nod4. The sequence goes on along the minus strand of NZ_CEVIVC010000016.1, from coordinate 38,576 downwards.
GGCTTGGCGAACGGTGACATGCGTCGATGAGTGCCGGCCATCGAGAAGATCGGCGCGACCTTGTCGATGTGTACGCCAATTTGACCGACAAGCGTGCACACCGACAAAGTCGTTTGGATCATGGCTCGTGCGGGTAGTTGCGGACGGGTCCCGTACTACTTGACCGGCGTTCCTAGGCGCCCAGCCCGAGGGCCGCCGCGAGCAGTTCGCGGTGTGCGGACGGGCTTCCGAGAAGGGCTTCGGACCCCTTGGCGCGCTTGAGGAACAGGTGCGCGTCGTGCTCCCAGGTGAAGCCGATGCCTCCGTGTACCTGCACGTTGGTCGACGCGGCACGGGCGAAAACCTCAGAGCAGTGCGCTCGAGCCAGGCTCGAGACTTCACCGAGATCCTCGCCGGCCACCCATGAGGTGAGTGCCAGGAGCACCGCGGAGCGGGCGGTCTCGACATCGAGGAGGGTGTCCGCGAGCCGGTGCTTCACCGCCTGGAAGCTCCCGATGGCGCGCCCGAACTGCTCTCGCGTCCCAGCGTACGCGACGGCCATGTCGAGGCACCGTTGCGCACCGCCAAGCTGTTCCGCGGCGAGCAGGACGGCAGCCTGTTGCAACGCACGGCGCAGCACCGGTCCGGCCTTGTCCTCCTCGCCGACCAGGCGCCCAGGGGCGTCCTTCAACTCGATGGCGGCCAGGGCGCGTGTCGCGTCGAAAGTAGGCAGCCTGCGACGCTGGACCTCGTCGTCGTCAGCGCTGATGACGAACAGCGACAGGGCAGACGGGTCATCGGGCCGTGCTGCGGTCACCACGATCAGATCCGCGGTCGCGCCGTCGACGACCAGCGTCTTGGTACCGCTCACCCGGGCGCGTTCACCGTCGGGACGCCACGTGGTCGTTGCTGTGGCGCCGTCCCAGTTCCCATCCGGCTCAGCGTGCGCAAGGGCTGCCGTCTGCTCACCACTAGCCAGCTGGGGGAGGATGTCATCCAACTCGTCCCGCGTCATGGCCAGCAGGAGGGCGCTGGTGGCGAGGCAGACGCTCGAGAAGAACGGGCCGTTGTAGAGACCGGCGCCCAGCTGCTCCAGCACCACCGCGAGCTCGACGGGCCCATACCCCATACCGCCGTGCTCCTCGGGGACGGCGAGCGCGGGGAGTCCGAGCTCCTTGGACATCTGCTGCCAGATCGTCGTGTCGTGGCCGCCGTCGTCGAGGAACTGCCGGAGGTGCGACAGCGGCGCGCGCTCGGCGACGAAGCGCCGCACGAGCTGAGCAAGCTCCTCCTGCTCGGCGGTAAAATTGATCATAGCGTCTCCCTGATGGCGCTGAGAGCGACTCCTGCGAGCCGGACGACGTAGAAGCTGCGGTCCTGACCGGTGAACCAGGCCTTGCTGCGTGCGGGGATCTAATGGGGCTCTGCTGTGCTATAGCCGCTCTTGGTCCCGCACCAGGACGCCGGAGCCAGGTGCCTGTCACCGTCATCGGAGCTTGTGCCAGCGGCAGGCGGGAGCGCAAGGGCGGTCAGCCGAACGCGTGAGGCATGGGTGCGGGCCTCCATGATGACCTCCGGCGATGCGTTGACGTCTAATCGAATTCATAGTAGAAAGTGTTCCTGAAACATACGGCCTTGCCATATATTCCGCAACGGCCAGCGAAGGCGCCCCGAGGAGCGCGGTCTGGAGGAGCGTGATGATGGAAGCCGGCGCGGACGATGTTGAGATCGTCGCTCGTTTCACAAGCTGCCTGGCGGTGGGGGACATCGAGACCTGCCTGTCGCTCGTGGCCGACGACCTGGTCTTCTCCGAGGCGTCGAGTCTGCCCTTTGGCGGTGACTGGGAGGGTAGGGACGGGCTCGTGGGGGTGCTGCGCGCAGTCGGGCGCGACTACCGGGTACGCCTCGACGCTCCGCAGGTGAGCGCGGCGGGAGATCGTGTGCTCGTCCGGGTCAGTGGGACCATCGCCGCGCGGAGTACGGGGCGCGTGATCCCTCTCGATGTCGTGGACCTGTACGACGTGAGGGACGGGCTGATTCGCAGGGTGGACGTCTTCTACAAGGACACGGCCGCGGTCGCGGGACTGCTCGACGGGCCGGCGGCCGCGAGGACAGAGCTGATGACAGGGGGCGTGCCGGCATGAGCGAGCAGGTGCAGGAGACCAGTCGGTGCACCGCCCAGGCGGTGCTCGGCCACGACTACGACCACTACGACCCCGCCTTCGCGCTTGACCCACACCCCAGCTACGCGGTGCTGCGTGAGAAGTGCCCGGTCGCACACACGGAGAACTACGGCGGCTTCTATATTCTCTCGAAGTTCGAGGACATCTCAGAGGTCCTCCACGACGCGGCCACCTTCTCGTCGTGGCCAGCGGACACACCGCCGACGCCCGGGCACAGCCGCGCGCTCATTCCGCTGGAAGTGGATGCGCCGGACCACCGTCGTTATCGGATGGTGGTGGACCCCCTGTTCCGCCCCCATGCCGTCGCCGACGTGGCGCCTGCGGTCAGGCAGTTCGCCCGTGAACTCGTCGATGGCATGGTTGCCAAGCGCGAGTTCGACTTCATGGAGGAGTTCGCCAAGCCGCTGCCCAGCGCGGTGTTCCTGCGGCAGGTGGGCCTCGACTTCTCCGTCGAGCAGCGTGACCAGCTCTGCGACTGGGCGGGAACTATTCTGCACACCACGACGGCAGGGGTGCAGCACGGGGACACGGACGCGCAGACCAAAGCGCGCATCGACGCCGGGAAGGCCCTGCACGACTTCCTGAAAGGGCTGCTGGACGAGCGCATCGAGAAGCCAGGCGACGACATCATCTCGGTCCTCGTCAAGGCCCAGATGCCCGGCGGCCGAACCCTGGAGTACCGAGAGATCCTCAACTTCGCCTACGTGCTCGTGCTGGCTGGCCTCGACACGGTGACGACGGCGCTCGG
>NZ_CEVIVC010000016.1:25947-35045 GCF_982290645.1 Protofrankia sp. CiP1_Cm_nod4 | reverse complement strand
CCCGAGCGCCGTCGAGGAGCTGCTGCGCTACGAGTCGATCGTCCACATGAGCCGAACCGTGGTGAAGCCACACACGATCGGGGGAACCGAGTTGAAGCCCGGCGACCGTGTGGTCGTGCCACTGGCCTCGGCGCACCGTGACGAGGACATTTTCGTCGACGCCGGCGAGATCGTGCTCGACCGCAGGCCCGAGCGCAGCATGATCTTCGGTGCCGGCAGCCATCGCTGCCTGGGCAGTCACCTGGCCCGGCTCGAGATGGGCATCGCCTTCGAGGAGATTTTCTCGCGTATCCCGCGGTTCTCCCTGCCGCCGGAGGCCGAGTTGGTCGCCCACGGCGGCCAGACACGCAGCCTCGCGAACCTGCCGTTCCGTACCTGGCGCGCCGGCGACCCCACCACGGCCTGACCGCCCTCGAGAAAAGGCATGACAGCGACCATGTCGGTTGACCAAGCAGTTCCCACAACAACACGACGGAACACGCTGCGTCCTGACGTGGCCAGGACGTTCCTCGAACCTCGCTCCGTTGCCATCGTCGGTGTGTCGACCAGCTCGGCCCAGGCCTACAAGGCAGGTGGTCGCGCGGTGCTCGAGCACCTCAGGGTTTATGGCTACCAGGGTGACGTCACTGTGGTTCATCCCAGTGCGACCGAAGTCGACGACCGGCGCGCCGTCCCCTCGCTGCGTGACATCGGCCATGTACCCGATGTGGTCGTGGTTGCGGTGCCGGCCCGGCACGTCCTGGGTGTCCTGCAGGAGTGCGCCGACATCGGGGTAACGCAGACTCTCGTGTTGACAGCCGGCTTCGCGGACATGGGACCCGACGGCCTGGCCCTGGAACAGTCCCTCCTCGACTTCGCGAGCGAGCACGGCATCGCCATGGTCGGGCCGAACAGCACCGGTCTGGTCACCGTACGCAGCGGGCTGGCGATGAGCATGACGTCGGTGCTGACGGAGGGAGAGCCGATCGCCCCTGGCGGCCTCGCGGTGATCGCGCAGAGCGGTGCGATCGGCAGCACCGTTGTCGAGCGGGCCCGTCTGGCAGGCGTCGGCATCTCGCACATCGTGAGTACGGGCAACCAGCGGGACATGGACATCCCCGACTTCGTGGCCTTCTTCGCCGAGCACCCCGATGTCGACACCGTGGCCCTCTACGTCGAGTCCATCCGCGATGGCGTGCTGTTCTCCCAGGCTGTCGAGAGGCTCCACGCCGCCGGCAAGCGTCTCGTGGCCTATCTCGGCGGCCGTACGGACGCCGGTGAGCAGGCTGCGGCAAGCCACACCGGCAAGATCGCGGGCAGGGGCGCTCTCGAGCTCGGGCTCCTGCGCGCTCTCGGTGTCACCGTCGTCGATGACCCGGACGACCTGTGGGTCCTTGGCGCAGTCCGCACCACGACGACCAGCACACCTTTCCCCAGGCGCTGGGGCATGGTCGCCTACTCCGGGGGAATGGCCGTGCTTGCCACCGAGCAGCTGGCGTCGGCGGGTGTCGTGTTCCCGGCGCTCTCCCAGCAGACGCTCGGGAAGGTCAAGGAGCGATCTCCGCAGTTCGTCGCGGCGCACAACCCCCTCGACGTGGGGCCCGGATCGATGCCGCACGACTTCCGCAGCTACTTGTCTGCCGTGGCCGCGGATCCTGCCGTCGAGGCATTATGCGTCCCACTCCCGATGGGTGCACGGGGTTGGAACCAGCAGAGCGTCGACGACGTGCTCACGGTGATGGACGAAAGCGGTAAGCCCTTCGTCGTGCTGTGGTACGGCGGCTATGCGCTGCGTCCATACATCGAGCAATTGCGTGCGCGAGGCGTCCTGGTCGCCGAGAAGCCGTCCGACCTTGGAAGGCTTGTCCGCGCGTTGCTGGGACCCGAGCGTACGACCACAGGGGAGGCAGCCGTTGTCGACCACTGTGGCGCCGGATCCCCATCGGCGAAAGGCGGAGCTGCCGCACTGCAACGGTTGGCCGCGCATGGCGTCGACGTCGCCGCCATGCGCGTGCTCGGCGACGATCCTGCGGCTGTGGCCAAGGCCGCGGCAGAGCTCGGCTACCCGGTCGTGCTGAAGATCGGCGACGAGGACGTGGCGCACCGCACCGAACTCGGGCTCGTCACCGTCGGGCTCAGGAGCGAAGACGCCGTGGTGTCGGCGCTCGGCGTGATGCGGGAGCGAGCCGGCAGAGCAGGGGTTCCAGGTACTCGGCAGTGGCTGCTGCAGGCCATGGCCACCGGCGGCGTCGAGCTCGTCCTCACCGTCCGAAACGCCGGTCGTCTCGGCGTCTTCGGGAGTATCGGCCTCGGTGGGGCAGCCGTGGAAGTCCTGCGGGACGTCGAGTCCGTCCCCCTGCCCTGTGACGAGGAGACCCTCCGCCGTGCGCTGAGCCGCCTGCGCACGGCGGATCTGTTCTTCGGCTTCAGGGGGTCAGACCCCGTGGACCTGGGATGGGTGCATCACACGCTGCACCGGATGGCCGACCTCCTCCACACCGCGCGGCTGCGGGAGATCGAGGTCAACCCTGCCCTCGTCGATGGGGGCGGTGGAGTCGTTGTGGACGCCCTCTTCGTGCCTGACATCTCTGGTTGACGTTGTTCAAATTCAGTCTAGAATTAGAAATCGATGCGATGAGCGCGCGCAACGTGCGGTCATGATTCCTCGGAGAGTCACATGAGCGATGACGCCAGGGCGCCTGTCTTCGACTGCGACCAGCACTACTACGAGCCGCTCGACGCCTTCACGAGGCATCGGCCCAGGGAATGGGCCGAGCGAACGGTGCAACTGGCCGAGATCGACGGGCGTAAACGACTGATCGTCGGCGGCAGGGTCGACAAGACGGTGACGAACCCGACGTTCGACCCCATCGTCAAGCCCGGTGTCATGGCCGACTATTTCCGGGGCAACAAGGCTGGCAAGCCGCTGTCGGAGTACCTCGCGCAGCGCGAGCCGCTCCCGGCCTACTACCGCGACCGGGACGCCCGAATCCGCAAGCTGGACGAGCAGGAGATCCAGTGTGTCTGGATGCTGCCGTCCCTCGGCATGGGAATCGAGGAGAGCCTGCAGGAGGACGTGCCAGCGGCGGCCGTCGCGTTCAAGGCATTCAACCGCTTCCTTCTCGACGACTGGGGCTACAACTACCAGGACCGCATCTTCACCGCGCCCTACCTGGCCTTCGGAGACGTCGACGCCGCAGTGGGAGAGGTCGAGCACGGTCTCGACAACGGAGCGCGCATCTTCGTCGTCCGGCCGCAGGCCGTGTACACCGAAGACGGGTGGATCAGTCCCGGTAACGAGCGGTTCGACCCCATCTTCGCCCGCCTCGCCGAAGCGGGTGCCACGCTCATCCCGCATGTCGGCGAGGTCGGGGGCGTCGGCCTCGACAAGTACGTTGATCACCACGGCAACATCATTGGTGGGGTGGCCCCGCCGCTTGAAGTTGCGGTCGGTCACGACCGGGCGATCGGTAACTACCTGGGTGCCCTCGTCTGTGACAAGTTGTTCGAGCGCTTCCCCAGCCTCCGTGTGGCGTCCGTGGAGAACGGTGCAGAGTTTCTCTCTCTCCTGCTGGCGGGGCTCAACCGTGCGGGTTTCCAACAGCCTGGATATTTCTCCTCGGATCCAGTCGAGCAGTTCAAGCAGCATGTCTGGGTCGCGCCCTTCTGGGAGGACAACCTGCTCGAGGTCGTCAGGCATCTCGGACCCGACCATGTGCTTTTCGGATCCGACTACCCGCATCCCGAGGGCCTTGCCGAGCCGAGGCAGTACGAAAAGATCACCGCAGAGCTGAACGACCCGGTTGCCGAACGCAAGATCCTGTGGAGCAACACCGCGATGCTGACAGGTTTGTCTGTCGGCATCGGCTGAGCGGCCCTGATCCGATCATGGAGCTGAAGGGCAAAGTCGTCGTCGTCACGGGCAGCGCGCGGGGGATGGGCGCGGCCATGTGCCGCCGCTTCGCCACAGAGGGGGCGACCATCGTGGTGTCCGATATCGACCAACTGGGGACCATGAGGGTGGCCGACGAGCTCGGCTGCCTCGGCCACCCCTGCGACGTGCGGATGGAGGACCAGGTCATCGACCTGGTCGACGCCGCGACCCGCGAGCACGGGCGTGTCGATGTCTTCGTGTCCAACGCAGGTGTGCTGTGGGGAGAGCCCTGGGACGGCACCACGCCGCTGCAGGAGCGTGGCAATCCCTGGGCGTCCAACGCCGCCTGGCAGGAGGTCTGGGACGTCAACGTGATGCAGCAGGTTTATGCCGCGCGCGCGGTGCTGCCCCAGATGCTCGCGCGAGGTGAGGGCTACCTTGTCCAGAATGCGTCCGCGGGTGGTCTGCTGACCGCACTCGGCAACGCGCCGTATACGGCCGTAAAGCATGCGGCGGTGGGTCTTACGGAATGGCTCGCCATCCACTACGGGGACGCCGGTATCAAGGTGTCCTGCATCGTGGCGGAGGGGGTGCGGACAGACATGCTGCGCGGCGCCCAGGGCGAGTGGTTCGCTGTCGCGGGTGCCGTGACGCCAGAGGACGCCGCACAGTCGATCGTCGACGGGGTGCGTAAGGAGGAATTCCTGATCCTCACCCACCCGGACGTTTCGAGGTATTTCCAGGGCAAGGCTGCCGACCACGACGCCTGGCTTGTGAAGATGCGGCGTCTGCACGCCAGGACTCCGCGCTGACATGCTGCTGACACGGAGGAGTGCCCATGGTCGTCGTACGTGACGAGCTGTATGTCGCAGGTAGGTGGCGGCGACCACATGGGCAGGATGAACTCCTGGTTCATGGAGCGGCGAATGGGGCCGTGATCGGGATCATCCCCGATGCGGATGCTGTCGACGTCGACGACGCCGTCGAGGCGGCGAAGCAGGCGTTCCCGGCCTGGTCCACGACGCCATTACGCGAACGCCTGGAGCTGATCAGACGCCTGGAGGAGGCGCTGACCGCCCGTATCGACGAACTGGCTAGAACCATCACCACCGAGGTTGGTACTCCGGTGCGGGTGTCCCGGCTCCTGCAGGCAGAGGCGCCATGCCGATCTCTCGCGCACTACAGAGCATTGCTTCCGGAGCTCTCGCTCGAGGAGAAGATCGGCTCGTCGGTCGTCATCCGTGAGCCGCTCGGCGTCGTCGCGTGCATCACCGCGTGGAATTACCCCCTGCAGCAGGTGCTCGGCAAGGTGGGAGCTGCGCTGGCGACGGGATGCACGACGGTCGTGAAGCCGTCGGAGGTGGCTCCGCTCAGCGCCTTCATCGTGGCGGAGGCCGTCGACGAGGCGGGCTTCCCCGCGGGCGTCTTCAACCTGGTCACCGGTACTGCGGAGTCGGTGGGGGAACCGCTGGTCGTCCATTCGGACGTCGACATGGTCCACGTCACGGGCAGTACCCGGGCCGGCCGTCGGATCGGAGCGCTCGCGGCAGGGACGATAAAGCGGCTGGCCTTGGAGCTCGGCGGCAAGTCCGCCAACGTGATCCTCGACGACGCCGACCTTGCTCAGGCCGTGAAGGTCGGCGTTGCGAACTGCTTCACCAACAGCGGGCAGACCTGCACCGCGTGGACGCGCATGCTTGTGCCGCACGGGCGGCTTGCCGAGGTGGAGGAGCTGGTGAAGGCGCGGGTGGCCGGCTACCGGTTGGGCGACCCTCTCGACCCGGCGACGAACATGGGGCCGCTGGTCTCTCAGAGGCAGCAGGAGTCGGTCCGCGGCTTCATCCGCGGCGCCCTCGACGAAGGCGCCCGACTGGTCGCCGGGGGGCCGGAGCAGCCCGAGGAGACGTCCGTAGGCTACTTCGTCAAGCCCACGGTCTTCTCTGACGTCATGCCAGGGATGACCATTGCCCAGGAAGAGGTTTTCGGTCCCGTCCTGGCGATCATGCCATTCGATGATGACGATGACGCCATCCGGATCGCCAACTCCACCATCTACGGGCTCGCGGGCGGTGTGTGGTCGCAGGACACCGCTCGTGCAGCGCGGGTGGCGCGCCGCATCCGTGCCGGACAGGTCGACATCAACGGCTCGTTCTTCAACGCCCAGGCCCCGTTCGGGGGTTTCAAACAGTCGGGTGTCGGTCGGGAGCTGGGGATACACGGGCTGCTCGAGTTCTACGAGCTCAAGTCACTCCAGTACGCGTGACCGCCGAGGAAGAGGAGCAGGACCACAGTGGACTTCACCGAGGCTGAGGACCTCCGGCTGATCCGCGATGCGATTCGCAGCATCTGCAGCAAGTTCGACGACGAGTACTGGGCCGGGCGTGACGCGAAGCACGAGTTCCCCTGGGACTTCTACACCGCCCTCGCCGAGGGCGGCTGGATCGGCATCGCCATCCCGGAGGAGTACGGCGGAGGTGGGCGGGGGCTGCTGGAGGCGTCGGTGATCCTCGAGGAGGTAGCTGCCTCCGGGGCCGCGATGAACGGCTGCAGCGCGATCCATCTGTCCATCTTCGGGATGCACCCGATCGCCCTGCACGGCAGTGAGGAGCTCAAGCGGAAGTACCTTCCGCGGGTGGCGAGCGGTGACCTGCACGTTGCCTTCGGCGTGACCGAGCCGGACGCCGGTACCGAGACGCTCGCCATCCGGACGTCGGCCAGGCTCGAGGGGGACCATTACCGCGTACGCGGGCAGAAGGTCTGGACCTCCAAGGCGCTCGAGTCGGAGAAGGTGCTGCTGCTGGTCCGCACGACCCCGGTCGAGCAGGTGCGCACCCGCACGGAGGGACTGACCCTGCTCATGGCCGACCTTCAGAACCCGGCCGTGACGATCCGGCCCATCCCGAAGGCGGGTCGCAACGCTGTCGCCTCCTGCGAGACGGTCTACGACGACCTGCTCGTCCACGTGTCTGACAGGGTCGGAGAAGAGGGAGCGGGCTTCCGGTATCTGCTCGACGGCCTCAACGCCGAGCGCATCCTGATCGCCAGTGAGGCGCTCGGCATCGGGCGTGCCGCGCTGCGCCGGGCGGTCGGCTATGCGCGCGATCGTGTCGTCTACGGACGACCCATCGGGCAGAACCAGGGCATCGCGTTCCCGCTCGCCGAAGCGCACTCGCGGCTGCAGGCCGCAGAGTTGGTCACCCGTCGGGCCGGTTGGCTGCTCGATCAGCGCCTGCCGGCAGGCGCGGAGGCCAACATGGCGAAGTTCCTCGCCACGGATGCCGGCTTCCAGGCCGCCGACGTTGCCATGCAGGTGCACGGCGGTTTCGGATACGCCGAGGAGTACCACGTGGCCCGCTACTGGCGCGAGGCCAGACTGATGAAGATCGCACCCCTTCCGCAGGAGCTCGTGCTCGCCTACATCTCGCAGCACGTCCTCGGCCTGCCCAAGAGCTACTGAAGCACGGGTGTGCACCCCTTGACCTGATTCGAAATCAACATAGATTCAACCGGGGGTCGCCTGCCATGCCGAGAGTGGCGTCCCGTCGGACACTGAGAGCCGAGGAGCAGACGTGACCACCATGACCGAAGCGCTGCCTGAGCAGCCCGCGCCGCTGACGGCAGAGCATGGCTCCGGCTACAAGGTTTTAGGCGACTGGCTGCGGGACGAAGCTGCGCGCGACCCCGACCGGGACTTCGTGCAGTGCGCGAGCCCCTGGATGACGCTCGGGGAACTCGACCGGCTCTCGGACACTGTGGCGGCTGCCCTTCAGGGCCTTGGCGTCGGTAAAGGTGACCGCGTGGCGATCAACCTTCCCAACCGCATCGAGTACATCGTTCTCATCTACGCGATCGCCAAGACCGGAGCGATCCAGGTCCCGCTGAACACCTACCTGCGTGGCGACTTCCTGCGGCACCAGCTCGCACAGACCACACCGCGCGTCTACATCGGCGATGCCGCCGCTCTGCAGATGCTCGAGCCCGTGCTGCCTGAGCTCGACGGCATCGAACACCTGGTGGTCGTCGGGGAAGCCCCTGAGACGACGTCGCTGCCCGACCTCACGCCGTTCGCGTCGCTTGAGGGCTCGCCTCGGCCCCTCGAACCGGTGGCCCTCTCGTCCGCGGATGTGTGTGCCGTCATCTACACGTCGGGGACCACGGGTCCGTCGAAGGGCTGCACGATTACGCACGGGTACTACTGCAACCTCGTCAACGTCTTTATCGATTTCGGCTGGTACGCCGAGGGCGATGTTGTCTTCGGTGCGAACCCCCTGTTCCACTTCAGCGGCCAGACCTGGCTCGTGGCCGCCGCCCTGGCCGTCAGGGGATCCGCCATCGTCGAGCCGTCCTTCAGCGCGTCCGGCTACATGTCCCGCATCCGCGAGACGGGTGCGACGACGGCGATGGGCATGGGCGCCATGGGAATGGCGATCATGACTACACCGCCGAGCCCGGAGGACAAGCAGCACAAGCTGCGCCACATCACCTTCATGCCGTCGACCCCTGCACTCGTCGAGCAGTTCGCGGAGCGCTTCGGTATCGAGCCCTTCGCTGAGGTCTTCGGGCAGTCCGAGTGCTGGCCAGCGCTGCTGGGCGACCCTCGTGGCATGCGCAAGCCTGGCAGCATGGGCAAGCTGACGCCCGGCCTGCAGGTCAAGATCGTCGATGAGGGTGACGTCGAGGTGCCCCCGGGAGAGCCCGGTGAGATCGTGGTCCGCGCGGAGGAGCCTTATCGTCTGTTCTCCGGTTACTGGCGCAATGACGCGGCCACCGTCGAGACTTTCCGTAACCTCTGGCACCACACCGGAGACAGCGGCCGCGTCGACGAGGACGGGTACTTCTGGTTCGTCGACCGCAAGAAGGATTCGCTGCGGCGCCGCGGGGAGAACGTGTCCTCGCTCGAGCTCGAAGCAGCGTTGATGAAGCACCCTGCCTTCTCGGCGGTCGCAGTCCACGCGGTGCCGTCAGAGCTGTCCGAGGACGACATCAAGGTGTGCATCGTTCTCAAGCCGGATGAGTCGGTCGAGCCCGAGGAGCTCTTCGACTTCTTCAGGACCACACTGCCGTACTACGCGGTCCCCCGTTACGTGGAGTTCCTCGACGCTCTGCCGGCAAACGTCAACGGCCGCGTGCAGAAGTTCAAGCTTCGCGAGCGCGGCATCACGGCGGAGACGATCGACTTCGAGGCGCTGGGTCTGGTCATCGCGAGGAGCGAACGTCGGGCTACGTGAGTGTCCATCCTGACTCC
>NZ_CEVIVC010000016.1:22813-25853 GCF_982290645.1 Protofrankia sp. CiP1_Cm_nod4 | reverse complement strand
GCCGGCGGTGGACGCGCGCTTGATGTCGAAGTCGTCCCGTCGCACGTCCTGTGGGGAGAGCGACGTCGATCCGCTGAGCAGCCGCCGAGCCGCCATGTGGTCAGCTGGGCGGTTCACCGACTCGACGCCCAGCAGGCGCCCCTGCGAGAAGCAGTACACCGAGAAGCGCTCGCTGCTGACGTCTCCTCTTACGGCTACTTCCGTATGGCCCGTGGTGAGCCCGGCGATCTGCAGCTTGATGTCGGCCTGGTCGCTCCAGAACCACGGGACGGAGCTGAAGGGTTCAGGGCGGCCGGTCAACGTGGCTGCCAGGCGCCGTCCCTGCGCAGTCGCGTTCTGGACGGACTCGAGCCGCACACGCGTTCCACCTGCGAACGGATTCGGGGCACAGACGCAGTCCCCGACCGCGTAGACGTGCGGCGCCGAGGTGCGCAACAGCTCGTCGACCACGATACCGTTGTCCACCTCGAGGCCAGCCTGCTCGGCGAGCTCCACGTTGGGGCTTGCACCCACGCCCACCAGCACGAGGTCAGCAGGGAGACGGCGGCCGTCCGTCGTGTCGACAGCGGCCACGCGGCCGGCCACACCGACGATCCGGCTGACCGTGGTCGTCAGCTCGACATCGAGACCGCGTGCCCGGTGAGCCTGCAGAAGGAACGCAGCAGTGTGGCTCGACAGGACACGGCCCATGAGCTGGTCGGCGACCTCGACGACCGTCGCGTTCTTCCCCAGCTGCACTGCGGTCGCTGCGACCTCCATGCCGATGAAGCCGCCTCCGACGACCACCACGCGCGCAGCCTGTTCCAGGCGAACTTTCACCTCGTCGGCTTCATCCAGGGTGCGCAGGGACAACACACCCTCGAGGCCGGCACCCTCCAGCCGGAGCAGCCGGTTCCTCGCGCCGGTCGCAAGCACAAGATCGTCGTATTCCAAGGCTTCGCCGTCCTGAAGCAGGACCCTGCGACCGTCGGTATCCAGATGCTTGGCGCGTGTGCTGGTACGCACCTCGATGCCCTGCTCCCCGAACCACGACTCCGGCCGCAGCCACAGGGCGTCACGCGAGGTCTTGCCGGTCAGGTGGCCCTTGGACAGCGGAGGTCGCTGGTAGGGCAGGTGAGCCTCTGCACCAACGAGGACGATGCGGCCTGTGAAGCCCTCCTCGCGCAGTGACGACGCAACCTGACAGCCGGCCTGGCCGGCACCGACCACTATGACCGTCGAAGAGCCCATCAGTACTGGGTCTCCGGGCATCGGACCACGATGCCGTCCAGCTCGGGACCCAGAGGCAGCTGGCACGAGAGCCGGCTGCCCGTTTCACGCGGGGCGGCGGTGAAGTCGAGCATCTCCTGCTCGTCGTTGCTGATGGGCGGCAGGTGGTCGAGGTGCTCCTCAGCCACGTAGACGTGGCAGGTCGCGCAGGCGAGCGTCCCCCCGCACTCGGCGACGATCTCCGTGACGCCGTGTGCGACAGCCGCCTGCATGATGCTGGTGCCGTCACCTACATCGACGGCGATGTCGTCACCGTTGGGGCGTAGGAAGGTCACCTTTGGCACTGGATCGTCTCCTCATCGCGTGGACGTGGCGACGTAGCGTCGCTCGATAGATTCTAAATATGATTCGGTACCTTGTCCATGGTGTTGAACAAGCTGGCGAACCTGGCGCAGAATCTTGACGAAATTAGAATGTGATGTACGATACACGTGCTCAGGTGGAGGTCAGAGCGGTCGCAAGCGGCTCGGCGACCGCAAACGGACCCTGCCATGCCGGCCACTCACAGGAGGATGACCATGACGAGTTCCACCGGGGCCACGCAGAACGAGCCTCAGGAAGTCGTCCACTTCACGCCGTTGGACCCGACCCTGGCGGACGACTTCTGGCCGAGGATGAACGACCTGCGCAACCGCTGCCCGGTCGTGTGGAGCGACCAGCCCTGGAGCGATAAAGTCGCCGGATTCTGGGTGGTCAGCGACTATGCCGACGTCATGGCGGCCGGCGTGAACTGGAAGGCCTTCAGCAACGCTCAGGGTGCGGCCCCCGTGCAGTTCGACCTCGACATCCTGCGCATGATCCCGCTGGAGACCGACCCCCCACTGCACCGCGGCATCCGACGTCTGCTCAACCCGTTCTTCACGGCGGAGGCCCAGCAGGCCGGCGAGGCGGGCATCCAGGAGAAGGTCGACACGCTGCTCGGCCGCTGCGTCGCCAAGGGCGAGGTCGACTTCATCTCGGAGTTCACGCAGGTGCTGCCTCCTATCGTGTTCTTCGGGACCTACCTCGAGCAGCAGGAATCGGAGATCGGCTGGGTGCTCGAGGTGCTCAACACCCTCCTGACTCAGCCTGAGAAGGCGCTGGAGGTTGCTCCTCGCCTGCTCACGTGGGGCGCCGAGTTGCTCGTCAAGCGCCGTGAGCAGGGTCGGCGTGACGACCTTGCCGGTGTCATCGCGCACATGGGGCTGGAGGGGAGCGACGACGGTCTGGAGCTGGACGAGAAGCAGCGCATCGAGACGCTGAACCTCATGATCATGGCCGGCATGGAGACGACGATGGGCGCTCTGGGCAGCATCGCGGTGCGTCTCGCGACCGACCAGGCTCTGCGCGCCGAGCTCGCGACCGCTGACGACAAGCGCCTCGGTCGCGTTGTCGACGAGTTCCTCCGTTTCGAATCACCCGTTCCGACAGCGGGCCGAACGCTCACCGAGGACGCCGAGATGAGCGGCTGCCCCATGCGCGGCGGTGACCGCGTCCTCCTCAACTGGGCTGCAGCCAACCGCGACCCCGCGCAGTTCAAGGACCCGGACACCCTCGATTTCGAGCGCCAGAACGTCTCTTCGCACGTGGCCTTCGGCGCCGGCATTCACCGGTGCCTCGGCAACCACCTTGCGCGCCGAGAGATCAAGGCCAGTATCAAGGCGATCTGTCAGCTGACGACCTTCGAGGTGTCCCAGGCCGGCTTCACGCCCTCGTACCGCCCGGCCTTCGCGCGCGGACCCATTAGTCTGCCCGTCCGCCTGGTTCGCTAGATCTTTCCGTGCGTCCGTGC
>NZ_CEVIVC010000016.1:0-22412 GCF_982290645.1 Protofrankia sp. CiP1_Cm_nod4 | reverse complement strand
GTCCGGCGCCGCACCGCAGCCGTCCCCGGTCGCGCTGCTCACGACGCGACCCCACTATCCGGAGATACACGTAACCATGACTGACACCTCGACCGAGCTGGCGCTGCTCCAAGGAGCGCGGCTCAAGGGACGGCTCACGCCCGAGACCGCGGCTGTGTTCGTGGGTGACGAAGGGCAGGCGCTCCTGCAGGAGCTCGAGGCTCGTGGACTCCTTAAGGCGGGTGCCGCTGGAGCACGCCTCACGTCAGAGGGCAAGGAGCGGCTGGCGTCCCTGCTCGGCGAGGAGCGTGAGACAGCCGGGGTGGGCACACTGACCGGGCTCTACGCCGAGTTCGACGAGCCCAACCACACGCTCAAGGAGGTAGTCACCGCCTGGCAGCTGCGTCCTGGCGGGACAGTGAACGACCACTCCGACGCTGACTACGACCGGGAGGTCCTGGGCCGCGTCGAAGCGGTGCACGCTGTGGCTGCGCCGCTGGTCGAGCGGATCGCTGCGGAAGTGCCCCGCCTGGCGACATACTCCCGACGACTGGCTGCAGCCCTTGCGCGGCTGGATGCGGACCACCGCTTCTTGGCCAACCCGCTCGTGGACAGCTACCACCAGGTCTGGTTCGAGCTGCATGAAGACCTTCTCGGGCTGCTCGGCCTGGATCGCGAGGACGAGGCCAAGGCGGGCCGGGCCTAGTGGAACCAATCCTGCTCGACGGTTCTGTTGAGCTCGACCGCGACCTCGTCGGTGGTAAGGCGTGGGCTGTGAACCACCTGCGCCGGCTGGGGTTGCCGGTGCCGCCCGCCTTCGCCCTGGGGACGGATGTCTGTCGTACGACACTGCAGGATGGGGCGCTCTCCGTAGAGGCGACCAAGGCGCTCGACGTCGGGGTGCGACACCTGCAATCCGTCCTGGGCCGCTCGTTCGGCGGCGCGGAGAGCCCGCTGTTCGTGTCGGTGCGCTCGGGTGCAGCCCGCAGCATGCCCGGCATGATGGACACGGTCCTCAACGTCGGCGCGACGGCCACCACCCTGGCTGCCCTGGCAGAGGAGCATGGCGCCGAGGTGGCGGACGACGTGGGTGTCAGGTTCCTCCATCTGTTCGAGAAGGTCGTCGGCACCGTGCCGCCGGAGGACCCCTTCGAGCAGTTACTCGCGGCGGCCGAGGCTGTGTTCAGGTCGTGGATGTCTCCGCGTGCGACGGCCTACCGCCGTCACCACGGCCTTCCCGACGGCGGTGGGACGGCGGTGACCGTCCAGGCGATGGTGTTCGGCAACTTCGACCAGTGGTCCGGCACGGGGGTGCTGTTCACGCGCAACCCGCTGAGCGGCGCCCGCGCCCCGCTGGGTGAGTGGTTGCCGCTGGCGCAAGGCGAGGACGTCGTCTCCGGGCGGGTCACGCCACTCCCTCTGGATGCGCTCGCGCGCAGCATGCCCGAGATTCACGCGGAGCTGCTTGAGGCGGCGCAGCGGTTGGAAGCCGACGCCCGTGACGTCCAGGACGTGGAGTTCACCGTGGAGTCGGGTCGGCTCTGGCTGCTGCAGACGCGGTCTGCGAAGCGCTCTGCCGAGGCGGCTGTGCGCATCGCTGTCTCGATGCAACGGGAGGGGATCCTGACCACTTCGGAGGCGGTCGCTCGGCTTACGCCTGGCGACGTCGCTGCCATGCTTCGGCCCAGGGTCGATCCCGCAGCGGCCGCGGTCGCCACCGTCGTGGCGAAGGGCGAGCCGGCGTGCCCGGGCGTGGGGGTCGGCCTGGTCGTCGGTAGCGCGAACGAAGCCGAGGACCATGCGGACGCCGGCGAGGATGTCGTGCTGGCTACGCCCACGACCGACCCCGACGACGTGCACGGCATGGTCGTCGCCCGAGCGATCGTCACAGAGCTGGGTGGCTCCACCTCGCACGCCGCGGTGGTCAGCCGGGAGCTGGATCGGCCGTGCGTCGTGGGCTGCGGGGCGGGATTCCTTACGGATCTCGTCGGGCGTGAGGTGACCGTCGACGGAGGCGCCGGGCTCGTATACGAGGGCCGCCTTGCGGTCGTCCCTCCGGCCTCCGGCGACGACCCCGACCTGAGCCTGCTGACGCGGTGGCTCGGGGTCGAGTCGCCCGCCATGCTGCCGGCTGCTCTCGGTTACCCGGCGGACTGATCCTGCCTCGGGGACGTCCTTGCGTTGCTTGACAACGTTCGAAACCAATATAGGTTTAGACAGAAAATCTGTGACGGCTGTCACACCCCTCACTCGCGGCCGGCCCAGCGCTGTGAATAGACGACCGGCGCCGCCGGTCCAGGTAAGAGGAGCTCAATGCCCCACGTGTCCACGCCCGCACCGTTCTCGCGGCGCGGCGTCCTGCGTCCTGCAGCAGCAGCTGTTGCTGTCGGGACCTTTTTAGTTCTCGCCTTAGCCGGGTGTTCCAGCTCCGACGACGCCGGCAAGGATGCCGTCACCCCGACCGCGACGGGAAGCGCCTCCGCCGTGGTGGCGGCAGCCCAGGCAGAGGTGACGAAGCTGCTGCAGGCCCCGACGTCCATCGGGGTGACCGAGCCGTTGAAGAGTGCTCCGGGCAAGGGAGGCACGCTCGTCTTCCTCTCCTGCGAGAACGGTCTGTGTCAGGTGCTCGCCAAGGGTATGGGTACGGCGGCGAAGGCCGCGGGCCTCGAATACAAGAACCAGCCGATCAAGCTTGCAGACCCGGCGACGCTCATCGCCGGGATGCAGCAGGCCCTTGAGATGGACCCGAAGCCGGTGGGCGTGGCCTTCGCCGGCATACCGGAGGCCGTCTGGGGGAGCCAGGTCCCCGCGTTCCAGAAGGCCGGCGTGCCGCTCATCCCGATCGCTGTCGGTGAGACGACCGCGAGCCCGGTCGTCCCCGCAGGATCGCTTGACGGGCCCGCTGATGCTCGGACCCAGGCGATCGCGATCGCGAACTTCTTCATCGCGGACTCGCAGGGACGGGGCAAGTCGCTGATCGTGAACGTCCCGGACGTGGGCTCGCTCAAGATCGTGACAGACCAGTATGTGTCCACGGTCAAGTCGGGCTGCCCGGACTGCTCGGTGGGGACGGTCGACGTAACGCTGGCCCAGGTGGGCGGCGGACAGGTGGTGCCGGCGGTCGTGTCTGCACTCCAGCGCAACCGGGATGTGAAGTATGTGGTCACGGTGCAGGGCGAGTTCACGCAGGGCCTGCAAGCGGCGGTGAAGGCGGCGGGTCTTCCCGACGTCCAGCTGCTCGGCATCAACCCGGCCAAGTTCAACCAGCAGCAGGTGCAGACCGGCGAGGCGAAGGCGTTCACACTCCTGCCCTTCAACATCATGGCGTGGAAGGCCGTGGACGTCGCACTGCGCTATGCGCAGGGCATGTCCGTGGAACCGGGCGACGGTGCACTCCCGCTCCAGCTGCTCACTAAGGAGACGGTCGGGAGCCCGCAGGACTCGATCGACCGGCCCGAGGACTACGAGCAGCAGTTCAAGAAGCTGTGGAAGGTAGGGTGACCCCTCACGAGGTGGTGGAGCGGGCCAGCGGAGCTGGCCCGCTCCCGCCCAGCCTCCTCGTACGCGGCCTCAGCAAGAGCTTCGGCCCGACACGCGCGCTCGCTGACGTCGACCTACGGGTCGACGCCGGCACCGTGCACGCCTTGCTGGGGGAGAACGGCTCGGGGAAGTCCACGCTCATCAAGACGCTCTCCGGCTACCACCATCCCGATCCGGGCGGCAGCGTGGAAGTCGGCGGTCAGCCGCTGCAGGCCGGCGTTGCCTCCTCTGCCTACGACCTCGGCTGCCGCTTCGTGCACCAGGATCTCGGCCTCGTGGACACCTGCAGCGTGGCGGACAACGTCGCACTGACCGCGGGGTTCCCCACGCGCTGCGGTGCAGTGCGTCGCAAGGCCCTGCGGCGGCGCACGGAAGAGGCGCTTCAGCGTCTGGGCCTGGCGCTGGACCCCGATACGCTCGTGGGCGGACTGGCTGCCGCCGAGCGTACCGGTGTGGCTGTCGCAAGGGCCCTCGCGGACGCCGACAGGACCAGCGTGCGCCTGCTGGTCCTCGACGAACCAACGGCCACCTTGCCGGACACCGAGGTCAAACAGCTGCTGGCGGTGGTGCGGGCAGTGGCTGCGAGCGGCGTCGGTGTCCTGTATGTCACTCACCACCTGGACGAGGTGTTCGAGGTTGCCGATGACGTCAGCGTCCTGCGCGACGGCCGCAAGGTCGTGACCACCAAAGCAAGGGCCCTCACCAGGCGCGAGTTGGTGGAACATCTGGTAGGCGGCGAGCTGGAGGAGGTGAGCGCGGCGTCAGGCTCGTTGCCCACGGCGCACGCAGCTCCCGTGCTGCGTGTTCAGGATCTGTCGGCGGGTCCGCTGGTGACCGCGAACTTCACCGTCCGTCCGGGAGAGGTGGTCGGTGTCGCCGGTCTCACGGGTTCTGGGCGGGAGACGCTGCTCCCGGCGATCTTCGGTGCCATCCCGCGAAGCAGCGGCCGGGTCCAGATCGACGATGTGATCCTGGCTCCCGGACGACCAGACCGCGCGATCGCCGCGGGGCTCACGCTGCTGCCGGCCGATCGCGTTCGGCTGGGAGGCGTCATGTCGATGTCGGCGCGCGAAAACCTGACCCTGCCAGCCCTCCGGGCCCTCTGGCGCGCCCCGCGCTTACGGCGGCGACTCGAAGTCGCCCAAGCCCGAACGTGGTTCGAGCGGCTCGACGTCCGCCCGCGCGGCGCGGTGGACGCTCCCCTCGGGTCGTTCAGCGGTGGCAACCAGCAGAAGGTGCTGTTCGGCAAGTGGCTCAGATGTGCCCCTCGGGTTCTCTTGCTCGACGAGCCCACACAGGGTGTCGACATCGGCGCGAAGGCCGAGATCCACCGTCAGATCCTCTCGGCCGTGGAGACGGGGGCGGCGGCTGTCGTGAGCTCCTCGGACTATGACGAGCTGGTTGCCCTGTGCCGTCGCGTCATGGTGCTCCGCGACGGACGGTTTGTGGCCGAGTTGTCGAATGGCGCGCTGACCGTGGCCGAAGTGGCCCGCGAGGCGTTGGGCTCCGAGGACCGGGCAGCATGAGCGCCTCGCCGACCACGCGTCCTCGACCAGGCCTGGGCTTCGACCGTTTCTCCGGCCTGTACCTGTGGGCGCTCATCATCATCGTCTTCGGTATCTGGGTGCCAGACCTGTTTCTCACGATGGGCACCCTGCACTCGGTGGCCGCGCAACAGGCAATTGCGGCCATTGTGGCTCTCGCCGTCCTGGTGCCGCTCGCCGCGGGCGCCTACGATCTCTCCGTCGGTGCGACCGTCAACCTCGCGACCATCATCGTGACCGTCCTGCAGGCGGACAAGGGCTGGTCCATGTGGCCGGCCATCGGTGTCACGGTTGTCGCCTGCTTCGTCATCGGCGCCGTCAACGGCTTCGTGGTCGTGGTGCTGCGCGTCAACTCCTTCATCGCCACCCTGGGGGCGGCCTCGATCATCGCGGCACTTCAGTCAATCGTCTCTGGTCAGAGACAACCGCTTCCGCCCACGAGCCGAGCCTGGAGCGACCTCACTCAACGCGAGGTGCTCGGCTTTCAGATCGTCGTCCTGTACATGCTCGTGGTGGCCATCATCCTGTGGCTGGTGCTGTCGCAGACCCCGGTGGGACGCTATATCTACGCCGTCGGCGGGAATGCTGAGGCGGCTCGGCTGTCCGGCGTGCGGACGGGGACCTGGACGTGGTTCTCCCTCACGACGAGCGCGACGCTGTGCGGGATTGCGGGTGTCCTGTACGCATCCTTGTCAGGGCCGTCGCTGACGTTCGGCGGAGCGCTGCTGCTGCCAGCGTTCGCCGCAGTCTTCCTGGGGTCGACGCAGCTGCATCCGGGCCGCTTCAACGTGTGGGGGACGCTCATCGCCCTCTACGTCCTGGCCACCGGCATCAAGGGTCTCCAGCTCGTCACCGGCGTGCAGTGGCTGGCAGACCTCTTCAACGGTGTGGCCGTCATCACGGCTGTCGCCTTTGCGGTGTGGCGCCAGAGGAAGGCGCGCTCGAGGCGGGACGCGGCAGCCTCCCAGCGGAGCAAGGGAACGGGAAGTGCGGAAATGGATGTTGGAGGCGTGACTCCGGCGTCCGGTCAGCAGCCTGCGGCCGTGCGCTAACTGTTCGCGTGACTGGTGCCAGGACAGCACCGGGAGAGCGGCGACGAGAGGAATACGACCATGATCATGGAGCTGGCTGTCGAGCAGTGGGATCCGCTCCACAGCCGCAGCGCGCCCCAGGCTTTCTGGAGTACCTCGAACTTCGGTGAGGCGATGCCGGGTGTGATGACGCCTCTGGGATGGACGTTCTGGGGTCCGACGGCGGAGCGCGCCACCCGGGCGGCGTTCGGAAGCATGGGTGCGCTGACACGGAAGGAGAGCGGTTTCCCCGCCGACGAGCGGGACCGTGTGTGCAACGTCTTCTACGGCCGGGTGGCGGGCCGGGTGGACTTCCTGGTCGGGATCGGAGATCGCCTCCCCGGCACCTCGGGCGCGGCAGTGGCCGAGCAGGTGGTGGGTGCCATGCCGCCGGAGCTGGCGAGCAGCCCGAGCCGTCGTCGGTGGCCGGTCATCGCCCTACGCTTTCCCTACAGCTTCGCGACCATCGGGCGCAAGGTGCGCAGGGCGAACGCTGAGACGCAGCAGTGGTGGCTGGAGAGCGTCGGCAAGACGAAGGATCTCTCCCGTGCCGAGGCCATCCGGCAGTTTCACGAGGCCGCGCGGCGCTTCGAGCACAACGTGACTGTGCAGGGCATCCACGTCCTGTGCGCTGTGCAGCCGGTCTACGAGCAGCTCCGACGACTTGTCGAAGGCGCCGCCGTCGGGGAGGTGACGTCGTTCATGAGCGGGTACGGCGCACACGCGGAGAGCGCGATCGTGACCGACATGTGGGCCGCATCCAGGGACCGCCTGACCATCGAGGAGGTCGTGCGGCGACACGGTTTCCATGGGCCCCGCGAAGGTGAGATCTCAGGCCGTGTGTGGCGGGAGGACGACGCTGCATTGCGCAAGCTCCTGGAGGGCTACCGCGCGCTGGACGAGACCGCCGACCCTGCGCGCATCGAAGGACGGAAGCGACAGGCTCGTGAGGCGCTCGAGCGCAAGCTCCTGGCATCGTTGCCACGACACCGCCGCCCGGGCGCGCGTCTCGTCCTCCGCCTGGCGGCCAATGTCATCCCGCTGCGGGGGGTTGGCAAGGCCGCGTTCCTGCAGTCCCTCGACATGGCACGTGCAGCTGCGCGACGCATCGGGGAGCACCTCGTCGACGAGGGCCTGCTCGACGACGTCGAGGACGTCTTCTACCTGACGACAGACGAGATCGTCGCGCTTCCGCGCGATGCCCGTGAGCTGGTCGTCCGACGGCGTGAGCGCCGGGCCTACTACGAGACCCTGCAGATCCCGCCCGCGTGGCTGGGGCAGCCGGCCGCCCTCGACGAATCCGAAGTGGGGGACACCGCGCCGATCGTCGACGTGCTTGAGGGCGTTGGCGCAAGTCCCGGCACCGTCGAGGGAACGGTGCGCGTCGTGAGCGACCCCGATGACGCTGATGTCGAGCTGGGGGAGATCCTGGTCTCTCCGACGACCGATCCAAGCTGGGCCTCGATCATGTTCGTGTCCGGGGCCTTGGTCGTGGACATCGGCGGAGCCCTCAGCCACGCTGCGATCGTCGCGCGAGAGCTGGGTATCCCGTGCGTGGTCAACACCAGAGTCGGGTCCCAGGTCCTGCGGACAGGCGACCTCGTGCGGGTGGACGGCGCGTCGGGTCACGTGAGGGTTCTCAAACACGTCGATGCCTGACAGACCACAAATGAATCTTGATGTGTCTTGTCCTGATACCTAACCAATGTTAGATTCGGATTGGTGGGACGACCTTCGAAGGGACGGCTGATGGGAACACTCGACGGGCGGGTGGCGATTGTGACGGGTGCCGGCCGCGGGATCGGCGGCTCCGTCGCGCGACTGTTCGCGCGGGAGGGCGCGGCTGTAGTGGTAAACGACATCGGTGCTTCTCTGAACGGCCTGGAAAAGGACGGGAGTCCGGGTGAGGACCTCGTCAGGGAGATCCAGGACAGTGGGGGCACCGCCAAGGTGAATGGTGCGGACATCTCGGACCACGAGGCCGCCCGTGACCTCGTCGAGTCCACCATCGAGGAGTTCGGCAAGCTCGACGTGCTCGTGAACGTGGCGGGCATCCTGCGCGACCGGATGATCTTCAACATGGCCGAGGAAGAGTGGGACGCTGTCATCCGGGTCCACCTCAAGGGGCACTTCAACACGATCCGCCCGGCCGCTTCCTACTGGCGACAGCTCGGTGACGCGGCGGCCAACCACCGAATCATCAACTACACCTCTCGGGCGGGCCTGCACGGCGCCCCGGGCCAGCCCAACTACTCAGCCGCGAAGATGGGCATCGTGGGACTCACCTACTCGTGCGCCGTGGCCCTGAAGAAGTACGGCGTTACGACGAACGCGATCTCGCCGGCGGCTGCGACGCGCATGACGGACACGGCCAAGAAGTCGGGAGTCGACGGACCGGGAACCGACAAGCTGTCCCCGGACAACATCGCCCCCATCGCTGCCTGGCTGGCTTCGGAGCAGTCGGCGTGGTGCAACGGTCACGTCATTCACGCGCGAGGTCTTGAGGTGTCCCTGTACAGCGACCCGCAGCCACTGGTCACCGTAAGCGCAGAGGGCGAGGCCTGGGATCTGTCCACGATCGGCAAGCAGGTGGAACAGGCGTTCCGACCAGTCACGGACGCCGCGCCGGCGAATCCCTTCGTCTGACCGGCTGTGACCATCCGACGCAAGGCCTTCATCGCTGGGGCCTACGAGCATCCTGGACGAGAGCTGCCCGACAGGTCCATCGCGCAGATCCATGCGGAGGTGGCTCTCGGGGCACTGGCTGACGCCGGTCTGACGTTGGCCGATGTCGACAGCTACTTCACCGGAGGGGACGCGCCGGGACTGGGTGGCCTCGCCATGGCGGACTATCTCGGCCTCTCGGTGCGCTACATGGACTCCTCCGACATGGGGGGCTCGGTTTACCTCAGCCACGTCGGGCATGCTGCTGCCGCGATCGCCACCGGGAAGTGCAGCGTCGCCCTCATCACCCTCGGCGGCCGACCGCGTACCACGGCGTTGCGCGCACCCGGTCAGCTGATGGGCGCTCCGCCCGAGGCGGCCTTCGAGCCCGTCTTCGGCATGAACGTCAGCGCGGTCTACGCGCTCGCTGCGGCGCGCCACATCCACGAGTACGGCACGACCAGCGAGCAGCTGGCCGAGATCAAGGTGGCCGCCTCGTCTCATGCGCAGCACAACGAACGTGCACTGCTACGCAAGGTCGTCACCGTCGAGGACGTCGTGAACAGCCCGATGGTGAGCAGCCCGCTGCACAGGCTCGACTGCTGCGTCGTCACCGACGGGGGCGGCGCCCTCGTTCTCGTCAACGAGGACATCGCGAAGAGCCTGGACCGTCACTGCATCGCGGTCCTGGGGCACGGGGAGGCCATCGAGCACACGAAGGGCGGCTGGCAGGACGTGACGGTTACCGGAGGAGTCCGGTCCGGTCGCGATGCCTTCGAAGAGGCGGGCGTCAGCCGTAGCGACATCGACTACGTCGGGCTGTACGACTCGTTCACGATCACGGTCCTGCTGGCGCTCGAGGACCTCGGTTTCTGCGACAAAGGCGAGGGCGGCAAGTTCGTGCTCGGCGGAACCCTGCAGGCGCCGTTCGGCAAGCTGCCGTTCAACACCGACGGTGGTTCGCTCTGCAATAACCACCCCGCCAACCGAGGCGGCATGACGAAGATGATCGAGGCGGTCCGCCAGCTGCGCGGGGAGGCATACGCTGCCGTGCAGGTACCTGACTGCGAGATCGCCCTGGCGCACGGCACGGGTGGCTGGCTGTCCACGCGGATGGGCAATGCCACCGTCATCCTCGGCAGGGAGGACGTATGACAACGGGCGCGGGGCTGCCGGCCCCGATACCGGAAGTGCAGCCGGAGACAGCAGCATTCTGGGAGGCGACATCTCGCGGTGTGCTGCTCGTCCAGCGCTGCACGGCCTGTAGCACGTCCGTGTGGTACCCGCGTTTCCTGTGTTCGAACTGTCACAGTGACGAGTTGGAGCAGGTCGAGGCTTCCGGGCGCGGAACGGTGTACAGCTTCACGCTGACGACCCGAGGGATCCTCGAGTACAAGGATTGCGGTCCCTACGTGCTCGCCCTCGTCGAGCTCGAGGAGGGCCCGAAGATGCTCACCAACATCGTGGAGTGTGACCCCGAGACGCTCGCCATCGGACAGCCCGTGCAGGTGGTGTTTCACGACACGGGAGCTGGTTCGGCGTTGCCACGCTTTCGTCCGGCGGTTTGACGGTGGGACAGCGCTTCCCGGTGGAGGAGGGTCATGTCATGGCCTTCGCCCGCGCGGTTGGGGAGCCCATGCCCTCGCCTGAGCGGGTCGTGCCTCCCACTTTCACGGCGACCTCGATCCAGCATGATCCCGAGCACATGCGGGGCATGTGCCCCACGGGTGCGCTGGCTGTCGCTCCTGTGGGCGGTGGTGAGCTGCTCCACGCCGAGCAGCACTTCGAGTACTTGCTGCCCGTTCATCTCGGTGACGTTCTCGATGTGACGGAGGAGTACGGCAGGCGCTGGACCAAGAACAGCAAGCGCGGAGGCGAGCTGTTGTTCACCGAGCTCGTGAAGGAGCTGCGCAACCAGCACGGCGCAGTTGTCGTGCGGTCGCGGATGGTGCTGGTCGAAACTCCGCCGACGTCAGCGAGCGTCGATGAACGTCCTGCCTGAGGTCGGCCAGGTCCGCAGCATGGTCGTGTGCGCCGAAGTGACCAGAACGCAGATCGTGCAGTACGCCGGGGCGTCCGGCGACTTCAGCCCGTTGCACACCGACGAACCGGCGGCCAGGGCCGCGGGTAACGCGTCGATCATGGCGCACGGGATGATGACGATGGCTTTGAGCAGCCGAGTTGTCACCTCGTGGTTTGGTATCGAGTCGCTGCGCACGTTCGGCGTCCGATTCACGGCGCCCGTGTGGCCGGGGGACCGGCTGACCACCACGGCCACCATTGCCGCGGTCGACATTCACGGTTCCTGCGCTCGGGTACAGATCACCCTGAAGACGACCAACGACGATGGCCGACTGGTGCTGCACGGCGACGCTGCTGTGGCGATTGACTTCGGTTCAAAACAGAAGTAGAAAACAGAAATGGTCACACCATGGGAACATCCGCACGCCACGGCAGTGCGTAACCTCATGCGGGCCTTCACCGAACGCGACCGCCCCACGATCGAGGCGCTCCTGGCGCCTGGCTGTGTGTGGCGGGTCCCGGGAAACAATGCGCTCGCCGGTGAGTATGCCGGACGTGCGGAAGTCATGGGCCTGTTCGGCATGATGCGGCGGATCCTGACCCGGCCGGCCACCTTCGAAGTAATTGACATCGCGATGAGTGACGACCGGGCGATCGTTTTTCAGTATGGCGTCATCACGATCGGTGATCGCGTCCTGCGCATGAAGGAGTGCCTCATCTACCGTTTCGAAGCGGACTTGATTGCCGAGGTGGACGAGTTCCAGTACGACCAGGCGGCCTTCGACGCCGTCTTCGCCGTCGGCCTGACCGCGGGGAGTGGTCCTACGTGAAGGCCCTGCCACACCGCACCCCCCGTGAGGCCCTTGCGCGGGTGCCCAACGGAAGTCACCTGGTGTCGGCTCCTGGCATGGGCGCCCCGACGACGCTGCTCGACGCCTTGAGTGAGGTAGCGCCCGGACGCGGCTGGACGCTGTCATCGGGACTGCTCCTCAGCGGTTACCCGTTCGTCGACGCCGTGACAGCGGGGGAGATGACCTATCGCACCTGGCATGTCATGCCTCCGATCCGCGACCTGGTCGCCGAAGGGGTCATCGGCTACGTCCCCGCTCGGGCCTCGCGTCTTGGGGCCCTGCTCGAGCGCTGGCGCGTCGGAGTTGCCCTCGTGCGGGTAAGCCCACCGGACGCTCGAGGTCATTGCTCGCTCGGGCCCTCTGTCAGCTATGGGCTGTCGGCGCTGCATACAGCACAGACCTTGATTGCTGAGGTCGATGCCAGCGTGCCCCGGACTCACGGTGAGTCATGTGTGCATGTGTCGATCTTCGATTCGCTCATCGAGTCCGTAACGCCGTTGCCGACTTATACCTCCGCGAAGCCGGACGAAATCTCCACGGTGATCGCCAGGAACGTCCTGCAGCTGCTTCCAGGGAACCCCACGCTCCAGATCGGCATCGGCGCCATCCCCGAAACGCTCGTGCGTTCCCTGGCATCGGCTGACCTGGGCAGTGTGCGTTTCGTCGGCATGGCGACAGACGAAATGGTGGACCTCTTCGCGGCAGGGATACTCAGTGCCGGTGATGTGGTACCCACCCCCGCCGTGCTGAGCCCCGACATGATGGGCACGCAGAAGCTGCTCCGGTTCAGCGACGACAATCCTGCCATCGGGATGTATCCGTCGTCGGTCTCACATGACGCCACCCGGCTGGGAGAGATCGAGCGCTTCGTGTCCATCAACACGGCGGTCGAGGTGGACCTGGCCGGGAACGTCAACAGCGAGACCGTCAATGGCCGCCAGATCTCCGGTACCGGAGGAAGCCTGGACTATGTGGACAGTGCCACGCGGTCGCCTGGCGGCATGCGTATCATTGCCCTCCCGTCCGCCTCCTCCGGAGGAAAGGTGTCGCGGATCGCAGCATCGGTCCGGACGGTCACCATCCCACGCACGATGGTCGACGTGGTCGTGACCGAGTACGGGGTGGCTCGCCTGGACGGCCGGACCACGCGCGAGCGGGGAGAAGCCCTCATCGCAATCGCACACCCTGACCACCGCGATGCACTCCGAGAGGCGGCCCCCTGGTGACCACCCACACGCGGCGAGGGCGCTACCTCGACGAGCTTGTGGTCGGCGACGTGTATTCGCATCGTCCGGGACGCACCGTCACCGACACCGACAACGTACTCTTCACGACCCTCACCATGAATACTCAGAGCCTCCACCTGGACGCCGACTATGCTTCGCGCACCGAATTCGGCAAGGTCCTCGTGAACAGCCTCTTCACGATGTCCACCGTCGTCGGTCTGAGCGTCGGCGACCTCACGGAGGGCACGACGGTGGCCAACCTCGGCTTCGGCGAGATCGTCTTTCCGGCCCCGGTATTCGTCGGAGACACGCTGTTCGCGGAGACCGAGGTCGTCTCCGTCCGGGAGTCGTCCTCTCGCCAGGGGCAGGGTGTCGTCGAGTTCGAGCACCGGGGTCTCAACCAGAGGGGCGAGCTCGTCTGCCGTGCCCGTCGCGTGGCACTCATGCTGGCGGCGCCCACTGGTGAGAGCCGTGGTCAGACGCGTTGACGCATTCGAATCTGAGGCAGATTATGTACGCCAGCGTCACCGAAACGTTGTTGGCCGCTCGCGGCCGAGGCACCAGGACGGGGAGCAGGCATGACGGACGAGACCTATGACTACGTCGTTGTCGGTGGCGGTTCTGCTGGCGCCGTCGTCGCCAGTCGCCTCGCGGAAGGGGGCGCCCACATCCTGCTCCTCGAAGCCGGCAAGAACGACCGTCGTCGTTTGGAGATCCTGGTCCCCGCCGGCGTCGCGGTCGCCTATGAGAAGCACAACTGGAAATACCCTGCCGAGCCGGATCCTTCCCGCGGCAACCGCCCAGAGGCATGGATGGCGGGCAAGGTGATGGGTGGAGGCGGGTCGATCAACTCCTGCGTCTACGTCCGCGGCAACCGAGCCGACTACGACGGCTGGGCCGAGTTGGGCTGCAAGGGGTGGGACTACGAATCCGTGCTGCCGGCCTTCAAGCGCATCGAGACCTGGGAAGGGGGCGAGAATTCCTTTCGCGGCGGCAGCGGTCCCATCTCCGTAACCACGCAATGCAACCGAGGCCAGGCCAACATGGCCTTTGTCGAGGCGGCCAAGCAGGCCGGATACCCCGAGACCGCGGACTACAACGGCGAGACGCAGGACGGCGTAGCTCTGGCGCAGGTCAACCACCGCCGCGGCACCCGCTCCTCGTCCTCGCGTGAGTACGTCAAGCGTATCGCTCCGAGGAACCGGCTGACCGTGCGGACGCAGGCCACGGTGGCGCGCGTTCTGCTCGAGGGCAAGGTAGCCGTCGGCGTGGAGTACGAGCACAAGGGCGACGTGAGGCGAGCCCGTGTCCGGCAGGAGGTCGTACTCAGCGCTGGCACCATGGCAACGCCGAAGCTACTCATGCTCTCAGGCATCGGACCCTCTGCGCACCTGCGTGAGCACGGCATCGACCTCGTGCACGACCTCCCCGGCGTCGGCTCGAACCTGCACGAACATGCCTACCTCATGCAGCGTTACCACGCGAAGATCCATACTTTCAACAAGCCGAGGGTCGGCGACGTGCTCGGAGGCCTCAAGGACTACGTTCTGCACGGCACCGGCGTGCTCGCGCTCACGATGGTCCAGGTCCAGGTCATGGCCAAGACAGACCCTTCGCTGCCGGCACCGGACGTGCAGCTGCAGTTCACCCCCATCGCCATCACACGCGACGTCGACGACAACGGCATGTTCAACGTTCAGCCGGCCAAGCAGGAGGGTTTCCTCGCCTCTTCGACCTTTACCCACACCCGCTACCGCGGTCGAATCAGCCTGCGCAGCGCAGACCCGATGGAGCCGCCTCGGATCGAGATGCAGCTCCTCGGGCATCCCGATGACCTTCGCGACACGCTGCGGGGTCTGCGACTGGTTCAGGAGGTGATGGAGCAGCCCGCCATGAGGGAGATCACCGCCGGGCGCTTCGCCCCCGAGTCGGAGTGTCGAACGAATGCGGACTGGGAGGCGTACGCGCGTGGCAATGTCGTCCCGTCCTACCACCCGGTAGGCAGCTGCAAGATGGGTGTCGATGGCGACGCGGTGGTCGACCCCGAGCTACGAGTGCACGGCATCGGTGGGCTGCGCGTGATCGACGCCTCGGTCATGCCGAAGGTGACCACGGGCAACACCAACGCACCGTCCATCATGATTGGTGAGCGCGGGGCGGATTTCCTGCTTGGCCGTTCTTGACCCGCACTGCTTGATGATGCTGGTCGAGCGATCGTACTGGAGACAGTCTTCCGTAGTACCCGGCTTCCGTAGTACCCGGCGCCGTCGGTACATCGCCATGATGTTGCAAGCCCGACGGCCTGGGGGCATGCCGACCGGCGACAGGGCTGCGCGCCATGAGCGCCGATCAGTCAGCGACCGGCTGCACGCCCCGAACAGGGGTGCTGACCCCACTGGGACAACAGCGGAGGCAGGCGAGGCAGCCGGTCGGCGAGGTTACTCGGTTACTTCGGCCCGAAGCGCTGGGCCCCGTCAATGCGGATGGTCTCGCCGTTGATGTAATCGTTGCCGACGAGGAACGACACCAGATCCGCGTACTCGTCGGCGCGTCCCATGCGCTTGGGGAAGGGAACGGATTTTCCCCAGGTCTCGTGGGCGGTCCCCTCGTCCAGCTGAAAGGCGGGTGTGAAGAAGGTGCCGGGAGCGATGGTCACCACCCGGATCCCCACGGCAGCGAGGTCACGTGCCGCGACCAGCCCCAGTCCGACAACGCCGCCCTTGGCCGCGCTGTAGTCGCTCTGCCCGATCTGGCCTTCGAATGCTGCGATGCTGGCCGTGTTGACGACGAGACCCCGCGCACCGGAGTCGAGCGGCTCGAGTGTCGCCATGGCCGCTGCGACCTGCCGGAGAAGATTGAACGTCCCTGACAGGTAGATACGGATCGTCCGATCGAAAAGCTCCTGCGGTATGGGTGCGCCACTCCGGTCCAGGATGCGCTGCTGAGCAACGGGTCCGGCGTGCGCGCAAACGGAGACACGCAGTTCCCCAAGCTCCGAGGCAGCCGCGATGGCCTGCGTCACGGACTTTTCGTCCGTGACGTCGGTTCGCACGAAGACAGCGGCCTCGCCAAGGTCCTGGGCGAGTGCCTTCCCTCGATCTTCCGCAAGGTCGGCGATCACCACCCGCGCGCCGTCGGCTACCAGCCGGCGTACCGTCGCCTCGCCGAGGCCGCCGGCCCCCCCGGAAACGAGCGCTGCCTTGCCACGGATCTCCACTGATGTCCTCTCGTCGATGGTGGTCTAGCGGGCCAGCCAGATCGGCGAGCGCTTCTCTGCGAAGGCTCGTGGGCCCTCCTTGGCGTCTTCCGACAGCGCCAGTACCGCGAACTCCCGCTCGGTGAGCGCCCAGAGGCTGTCCTCGTCGTGCCGGGCGCCGTCATCGGCGCCGTAGGCGATCCTCTTGCTGGCCTGGACAGCGAGCGGGGCGTTGGCGGCGATCTGCGCCGCTAGGCCCATCGCGGCGTCAAGGGCCCCTCCGGCCGGCACTACGCGATTGATCAGACCCCAGCGCAACGCGTCTGTGGCACTCATCGGTTCACCTGTGAGGAGCAGCTCGAGGGCGACGCGGTGAGGGAGCTGTCGGATCAGGCGGAACGCACCTCCCGCTCCGGCGACCAGCCCCCGCTTCACCTCGGGGAGCCCGATCGTCGCCGTCTCGACGGCGACGACGAGGTCGCATGACAGCGCGAGTTCGGTCCCGCCACCGAGTGCGGCGCCGTTGACCGCGGCGATGGTGGGCTTGGACGTGAAGTGGTTGGCGAAACCGGCGATGCTCCAGTGCTCCCTGCCGACCGGCAGGATGCGTTCGCCACGCATGATCGCCTTGAGGTCGGCGCCCGCGCTGAAGGCCTGGTCACCCGCTCCGGTGAGGATGATCACGCGGACGTCTGGATCACTGTCTGCAGCCGCCACCGCGTTCCCCACCAGCAGGCAGACATCGTGGTCGACCGCGTTGCGGGCGTCGGGGCGGTTGAGCGTGATCACGACGACATGGTCGTGGCTGGAGACCAGCACTTTGCCGGGGTCACTCACCTCAGGCATCGTGCTCCTCACAGCAGTTCGAAGATGGTCGCATTGGCTTGACCGCCGCCCTCGCACATGGTCTGCAAGCCGTAGCGGATGCGGTTGTCGCGCATGTGGTGCAGCAGCGTGGTCGTGATCCGGGCGCCTGACCCGCCGACCGGGTGCCCGAGCGCGATCGCGCCCCCGCGGGGGTTCACGATCGCGGCGTCCGCTCCGATCTCGGCCAGCCAGGCCAACGGCACCGAAGCGAAGGCTTCGTTGACCTCGAAGGCGCCGATGTCATCCACCTTGAGGTGCGCACGCTGCAGAGCCTTGCGGGTGGCAGGGATCGGCCCCGTCAGCATGACGACCGGGTCGTCACCGATCACGACCGACGTGTGAACGCGCGCCAGTGGCTCCCAGCCGTGGTGGCGAGCGATCTCGCTGGTGGTCACGAGCAGGGCGGCCGCACCGTCGGTGATCTGGGACGAGTTGCCTGCTGTGACCACGCCCTCCTCCTTGAAGGCCGTCCTGAGTGCTGCCAGAGTATCGAGCGTTCCACCGCGCCGGACGCCCTCATCCCGCTCCAAGCCACCTACCGCCACGATCTCCCTGTCGAACGCCCCAGAGTCCAAGGCGGCGGCGGCCCGGGCGTGGGACTCGAGCGCGTATTGGTCGAGGTCGTTGCGGCTGAGTCCCCATCGCTCGGCGATGAGCTCCGCCCCGAGGCCCTGATGCGGCGTGGCGCCGAAGCGCTCCTGCCAACCCGTACCGCCGTACGGGTCTCCCCCGATGGTGAACGCCAGGCCCATGGGGATGCGCGACATGGACTCCACGCCACCGGCGACGGCCACGTCGTAGTGGCCGGCGATCACCCCAGCCGCGGCGAAGCTGAGTGCCTGCTGCGAACTCCCGCAGGCACGGTCGACCGTCACACCTGGCACGTGCTCGGGCCAACCTGCCGACAACGCGGCTGTGCGGGCGATGTCTCCGGTTTGCTCGCCGACCTGCCCGACGCATCCCCAGACCACGTCGTCGACGAGCGCGGGGTCGAGATCGGCGCGTCCGGCGAGCTCGCGCAGCACCGTGGCGCTGAGGTCCGCCGGGTGCACATCGGCCAGCCCCCCTCCGCGCTTGCCCAGCGGCGTACGGACGGCTTCGACGACGACGGCGTCTCGCATACGGCTCCTTGCGGCACGGCCCCTCGGCTGCGGGGCTTGTTCTGGAGACAAATCTAAACCATAGTTGAATCGATGCTGCAAGGGTCTTTGGGCAGCGGAAAGGAGCTGAGGTGATGGGCAAGGCGCTCAGGGTGGCCGTCGTCGGTGCAGGGCCTGCCGGCCTCTACACCGCGGACGCCCTCCTGTTCCAGCGGGACGTGCCGGTCGAGGTCGACGTCTTCGATCGCCTACCCACCCCCTTCGGCCTGCTGCGCTACGGCGTGGCTCCTGATCATCTCAAGATGAAGTCGCTCACGAAGGTGCTACAACGCACCCTCGACGACGACCGGGTCCGCTTCTTCGGCAGTGTCGTTATCGGCAAGGACCTCACGGTGGAGGAACTCCGCGCCCGCTACCACGCCGTGGTCTATGCGTTCGGAGCATCCACGGACCGCAGGCTCGGCGTCCCAGGTGAAGCCCTCCCAGGCTCGGCCTCCGCCACGCACTTCGTGCACTGGTACTCGGGGCACCCTGACGTTCCCGCCGACACCTTCCGCCTTGACGCGGAGGCTGTGGCCGTCGTCGGCGTCGGGAACGTGGCCATTGATGTCACGCGAATGCTCCTGAAGGACGCCGGGGCCCTTCGCCGTACTGACATCCCCGACCCGGTGCTGGACGTTTTGGCAGCGAGCAAGGTCCGCGAGGTGCATCTGCTCGGTCGTCGCGGTCCGGCCCACGCGAGCTTCACGAGCAAGGAGCTCAGGGAACTCGGCAACCTCGAGGGTGTCGACGTCGTCGTCGACCCGGCACAGCTCGAGCTCGACGATGTCACCGCTGCACGCTGCGCCGACAACCCCGACGTGCAGCGCAACCTCACGATCCTCCGGGAGTGGTCCGGCCGCCCGAGGTCCGCAGCGGCCCGGTCGCTGCACATTCGGTTCTGGACGCGCCCTGTCGAGCTCAGGGGCGAGGGCGCCTTGCAGGCGGTCGTGCTGGAGGAGACGACTCTCTCCGGCGCTGGCGCCGTCGTCTCGACCGGGCGGTGCGCCGAGATCCCGGTCCAACTGCTTCTCCGCTCGATCGGCTATCGCGGTGTGGCTGTCTCGGGTGTCCCGTTCGACGAGGAGCGCGGCACGGTTCCCTCCGTCGACGGGCGGGTGTCGCGCGACGGCGCGTCGCCTCCCGGTGAGTACGTTGCCGGCTGGATCGGGCGCGGCCCCGTCGGTGTCCTCGGCACAAACAAGTCCGATGCCGAGGTGGTCGTACAGCGGTTGCTCAGCGACGCAGCCTTTCTGACAGCCGGGTCCTCCCAGCTCTCCGACGTCACGACACTGCTTCGCGGGCGCAAGGTGGCGTTCGTCGACTGCTCCGGATGGGGTGCGATCGATGCGGCCGAGATCGCCCGGGGGGCCGAGCGTGAGCGGCCGCGCGCGAAGATCGCCACGTGGGCGGAACTGCTGGTGGCGGCACATTCGGCTGACGTCGTCTGAGTCTCGCGGACGAGACGGAAAGAAGGTCTGGTGGATGGAGTCGACCTTGCGGCACTGCTGTTCCGGACGACGCTGGGAGGGGTGATGCTCGCGCACGGGTGGAATCACCTGTTCGGGCCGGGTGGTGTTGACGGCACTGCTCGCTGGTTCGGCAGCATGGGCCTGCGCCCTCCACGGGTGCATGCGCTGGCCAGCGGCTCGATCGAGTTGGCGTCAGGTGCAGCGCTCCTTCTGGGCCTGCTGACGACGCTCTCGTGCGCAGCGGTGATCGGCGTGATGACGGTGGCATTCGTAACCGCACACCGGCGCAACGGGTTCTTCATCTTCAAGCCAGGCCAGGGCTGGGAGTACGTCGCGGTGCTCGCCGTCGTCACAGCGGCGCTGGGAGCCTTGGGGCCCGGTGAGGTGTCGGTGGACCAGCTGCTGGGGTTTGCTGACGAGCTGGACGGCGGGCTCGGCCTGCTCGTGTCGGCTGGGCTCGGGCTGGCCGGCGCCGCCGTGCTGCTGGCGGTCGCCTGGAGACCGGACCCACCTGCATGACGAGGTCAACCGCTGCACTAGTCGTTGAATGCAACTTAGATTCTCGCCCGAGAAGCGTGCTGGGGTCACGTCAGTGGTCTCACGGAGAAGGACTGTCATGACAGCGCAGGTACAAGAGCAGGCACAAGAGCAGGGCACGACGGGACCTGCCCTGATCGAGGTGCGCTGCCCCGCAGACGGGCGGCTCATCGCGTCGGTCCCCGATGAAGGTCCGGAAGGCGTAGCCGCAGCCGCAAAAAGGTTACGGGAGGCGCAGCCGGCGTGGGAGGACTTGGGTCCTGATGGTCGCGCCAAGCACATGTTTCGCTTCCTCGACTGGATCCTGGACAACGAGAAACACCTTGTCGGCCTCATGCAGGAGGAGACTGGTAAGTCCTGGGGCGACGCGGGCCTCGAGGTTGCTATGGCGGTGGACCTCATCAACTACTACGGCAAGCACGCCAAGGAATTCCTCGCCGACCGCAAGGTGAAGTCCTGGGGTGCTGCCGGTATGACGAAGAACCTGAGAGTTTTCGCGCGCCCGTACCAGCTCGTCGGAATGCTCACCCCTTGGAACGGGCCACTGGGTGGCCCCATGCTCGACGGCGTACCCGCGCTCATGGCCGGTTGCGCAGTCCTGTTCAAGCCATCGGAGTTCACGCCTCTGACCTGGGCGGAAGCAACCCGCGGCTGGCTCGAGGAGGTACATGCCCCCCCAATCCTCGCGAACATCACAGGTGGGCCCGGGACTGGAGCGGCGGTCGTGGAGGAAGTCGACATGGTCGCCTTCACGGGTTCCACCAGGACCGGTCGCAAGATCGCGGCAAGGGCTGGGGATCGTCTCATTCCCTGCAGCCTTGAGCTCGGAGGCAAGGATGCGATGGTCGTGCTTTCCGACGCCGACCTTGAACGTGCCACCAGCGCGGCCGCTTGGGGTGCGATGTGGAACTCGGGTCAGATCTGCATTTCCGTCGAGCGCTGCTACGTCGAGGAGCCCGTGTACGACGCGTTCGTCGAAAAGGTGACACGGAAGGTCAAGACCCTGCGACAGGGCATGGACCCCGACGGTAGTTACCAGACCGACATCGGCTCGATGGAGAACGCCAACCAGCTGGCCATCGTTGAGAGCCACGTCGAGGACGCCGTGCGCAAGGGAGCCAAGGCCCTCACGGGCGGCAAGCGCGGGGCCACCGGCTTCTTCTTCGAGCCGACCGTTCTCGTCGACGTCGACCACTCGATGCAGTGCATGCGGGACGAGACCTTCGGTCCAACTCTGCCGATCATGAAGGTGGCGGACGAAAAGGAGGCCATCCGGCTCGCGAATGACTCGCCTTACGGGCTGTCGTCGAGTGTCTGGAGCAAGGACCGCAAGCGCGCCGACCGTGTTGCGCGACAGATCGAGGCCGGCGCCATCAACATCAATAATGTCATGATCAGTACGTTCCAGCTGCCTCTGCCGATGAGTGGTTGGAAGACCTCCGGTGTCGGAACACGGTCGGGTGGAGCTGCCGGCATCCTCAAGTACTGCCGTCAAAAGTCCGTGGTCTCCGAGAAGGTCCGCCTGAAGTCGGAGCCGCACTGGTATCCGTACAAGAAGAAGAACAGCGAGCTGCAGGCCAGAATGGTCCGCCTGCTCGGAGCACACGACTGGCGTCGGCGACTGGGGCGCCCACCGAAGCGATGAGATCTCCCATAAGGCAGGCCGCGGGGCCGTGACGAGGCTCGGTGTCCCGCGGGGTACCTCGATCTCCTCGTGGCCGGATGTCGGTAGGGGCTGCGTCGGCCACGAGGAACCAAACTGTCGTCCAAATTCACGAAGGCCGGCGGCGAAGTCCCCGGATGACCAGGGCTGCCACCTCGTCGAGTGGATCAGACGTGTCCATTCAGGGGTCGCGTCGGTGGGCCGCTGAGCCGTGTGGAAGCGTTGGGGCGACACCCGAATTTGGTGCTTGATCTGCCAGCCGTGACGGCGATGATCCTGGTTCGTGTCTGCTGCGCCGCCTGGGTCCTCACCGTCGCCGTCGGAGGTGGAGGTTCTCCGGGAGGCGAACGCCCGGCTGCGGCAGGTGATCGAGACTGCGGACGAGCGGCATCGGGCGGAACTGGCCGCGGAGCGTGCCGTACGGGAGCGGCTGGCCGCCGCGTGGGAGCGGTGAGCCGCCCAGCTGGAAGTACGGATCGCCGAGCCGGAACGCCGGCTGTGGATGAACAGCGGTAACTCCTCGACTCCACCGTCGAAGGATCCGATCGCGGCGAAAGCGCAACGGAAAGCGGCCCGGGCTGCTTCCCAGCGGGAACGGTCGAAAGACCGCCGGCCAGGCGGTCAGCCGGGGCATGCCGGGGC
>NZ_CEVIVC010000015.1:61750-63622 GCF_982290645.1 Protofrankia sp. CiP1_Cm_nod4 | reverse complement strand
CAGCAGCGTCTCGGTGACCCTGATGTCCGCGGCGGCCGCCGCGGACATCAGGGTCACCGAGACGCTGCTGCGCTGCTGGGTCCGGGAGAACGGGATCGCAGTGGACCGCCACGGCGGCCCGCTGCGGATCGGCCTGCCCGCCTCCGGCCTGGCCCTGGAGGTGCCCGTCCACTATCGCTCACCCTGCGGCTGGCACCGCTTCGGCCCGCCGGTCATCAGCGGCCCAGCCCCGGAAGGCCCGAGCCGGGAGGCTCCGGTCGCGGGCGGCCCGGCCCCGGGAGGCCCGGTCGCGGGCGGCCCGGCCCCGGGAGGCCAGGTCGCGGGAGGCCCGGCCCCGGGAGGCCCGGTCGCGGGAGGCCAGCCGGTGGACGCCGGGCTGCTGGCTGCCCTGCTCGTCCGCGAGATCGCCAGCCGGCAGGGGCTGCCGGCGTCGGCGGGCGCGGACTGCCTCGGCCGCGTCATCGACTCGCTGCGGCGGATCGCCGTGCACATCGAAGCCCGCGCCACCACCCACCGCGCACCGGCTACGCCGGGCACGCCGACAGCACCGCCCGGACCAGCCGCGCCCTCTGGCCCGGCCGTCCTACCGGCTGTGCCGCTTACACCAGCCGCAGCGGCCGCAGCGGCCGAAGCGGCCAT
The DNA here is from genome assembly GCF_982290645.1 of Protofrankia sp. CiP1_Cm_nod4. Classification (NCBI taxonomy): domain Bacteria; kingdom Bacillati; phylum Actinomycetota; class Actinomycetes; order Frankiales; family Frankiaceae; genus Protofrankia; species Protofrankia sp. CiP1_Cm_nod4. The sequence goes on along the minus strand of NZ_CEVIVC010000015.1, from coordinate 62,983 downwards.
GCCGTTCGGGGCGGGCGCGTCTGCCGTGGCGGACAGAGCGGGCGACGCGGCGGGCCTGCCGCTGTTCCTCGTCGCCGAACAGGCGCTGATAACCGGGCATCCGTTCCATCCGACAGCGAAGAGCCGCGAAGGCGCCTCGCCGGAGGAACTGGCTACATACTCTCCAGAGCTACATGGCTCCTTCGCGCTGCACTGGTTCGCCGCCCACCCGTCGGTGGCGGCCTCGGGCGGGACGATCGCCGGCCGCGGCCCGGCGGAACTCCTGCGCCGCCTGCTGCCCGACCGCGACCTGCCCGCCGCCCCCGCCGGCCACCTCCTCCTGCCGGCACACCCCTGGCAGGCCCGCCATCTGCGTGCCCGGCCGGACGTCACCGCCATGATCGCCGATGGCCTGCTGGTGGACCTCGGCCCGGCCGGGCCACCGTGGTATCCGACGGCGTCGCTGCGCACCGTGTGGCGGCCGGATGCGCCAGTCATGATCAAACTTTCCCTGGGGATGCGGATCACCAACTCCCGCCGGGTCAACCTGCGTGGCGAACTGGAGCTGAGCGCCCAGGTCAGCGCACTGCTCGACGCGGGCCCGCGGGACTGGCTGGCCAGCGCCCATCCCGGCTTCCACCTGCTCGAGGATCCGGCGTGGGTCGGTCTCAACCCGCCGGGCGCGGGAAGCCCGGCCCCGGGGGCCGCGGGCGCGCCCGGCCCGGGGCTGGACAGCGCGATCCGGGTGAACCCGTTCGGCGCGGACGACCGGGTGGTCTGCGTGGCCGGGCTGGTCGCCGACCGCCCGGACCGGGCCGTGCGCACCGGCCCGGCCAACCCCGCCGACCCCGGCCCGTCCATGCTCGCCAGGATCATCGACGGGCTGGCGGCGCGGGCCGGGCGGCCCGCCGCCGAGATCGCCGCCGACTGGTTCGCCCGTTACCTGCGCGTCGTCGCCGCGCCGGCGCTCGACCTGTACGCGCGCCACGGGGTCGGCCTGGAGGCGCACCAGCAGAACTGCCTGGTCACCTTGGACGACCACGGCTGGCCCACGGCCGGCTGGTACCGCGACAGCCAGGGCTACTATGTCGCCGCGTCCCACGCGGACGCCGCCCGCCGGGCCGTGCCCGGGTTCGGCGACGGGCTCGCCGCGATCTTCGACAACGCTCTCGTGGACGAACGGGTGCTCTACTACCTTATGATCAACAACGTGTTCGGGCTGGCTGGCGCCCTGGGTGCCGCCAACCGGGCGGA
>NZ_CEVIVC010000015.1:59950-61290 GCF_982290645.1 Protofrankia sp. CiP1_Cm_nod4 | reverse complement strand
GGGACGAGCCGTTCGACCTGGTAGGCGTCGGGCTGGGGCCGTTCAACCTCTCGCTGGCCGCGCTCGCCGACGGGCTGCCCGGGCTGCGCACCCGGTTCTTCGAGACCAGGCCGGGGTTCTCCTGGCATCCCGGCCTGCTGCTGCCGGGCACCCGGCTGCAGGTGCCCTTCCTCGCCGACCTGGTCACCCTTGCCGACCCGACCAGCCGCTGGTCGTTCCTGTCCTATCTGCACGCGCACGACCGGCTGTTCCGGTTCTACTTCCACGAGCGCTTCCACCTGCTGCGGCAGGAGTACGACGACTACTGCCGCTGGGTGGCCACCGGCCTGGCGTCGGCCCGTTTCGGCGCCCGGGTGGACGCGCTGCGCTGGCGTGCGGACACCGGGCTGTTCGAGGCCGAGGTGAGCGTCCAGGCCGACGGCCACATCCGGGCCGCCCGGACGGTGCTGGCCCGCAACATCGTGCTGGGGGTGGGGACCGAACCGTCGGTGCCGGCGGCGCTCGCCGGGCTGCTCGGGCCGGAGGTGTTCCACTCCGCCGAGTACCGGACGCGGCGGGCCGGCCTGGCCGGCGCCGGGCACGTGACCGTCGTCGGCTCGGGGCAGTCCGGCGCGGAGGTCTTCGCCGACCTGCTGCGCGCCCAGCCGGAAACCGGCCAGGCCCTGCACTGGATCACACGGACGCCGGCCTTCGCCCCGATGGAGTACTCCAAGCTGGGCCTGGAACAGTTCACACCCGACTACGTCCGGTACTTCCACGGTCTGGACCAGGCGGCCAAGGACGCGATCCTGCCCACCCAGTGGCAGCTGTACAAGGGCATCGACGCCGAGACGATCGCGGAGATCTACGACCTGCTGTACGAACGGACCGTCGCCGGCGGGTCCGTGGACGCGGCCCTGCTGCCCCACGTCGCGATCGAGTCGGGGACGCGGACGGCGGGCGGGCGGATCAGGCTGACCTGCCGGCACGTCCCGCAGGACAGCGCGTTCACGGTCGAGACCGACCGGGTCGTGCTCGCGACCGGGTACGCCGCCCGCCGGCCCACGCTGCTCGGCCCGGTCACGGACCTGCTCGACCTCGACGACGCCGGCCGGTACCAGGTGGACGCCGCCTACCGGCTCGCGACCGCGCCGCAGGTCAGCGGGCGGATCTACGTCCAGAACGCCGAGCTGCACACCCACGGGGTCGGCACGCCCGACCTCGGCCTGGGCGCCTGGCGGGCCGCGGTGATCCTCGACGACCTGACCGGCGGCGCGGCCTACCGCGTCCCGCGGCGATCGGCCTTCACGACCTTCGGCGCGCCCACCGGCGCACCGGCACCCAGCTCCGCTCCCGCTCCT
>NZ_CEVIVC010000015.1:48546-59661 GCF_982290645.1 Protofrankia sp. CiP1_Cm_nod4 | reverse complement strand
CGGGCCGTGGCCCGGGTAGGCCTCGGCCGGCTACCGGCCTGGCGGCCGGATCGACGGACACGGCGGCTGGGCCGGCCGTGCGTCCACGGCACGGTGATATTCCCGCGCCAACCAGCGGAGGTGGGCAGTGGACGGACACGAGCGGGCCGTGAGCCGGCCGCGCCTGTGGCGGGTGGCTGGGCAGGCCCTGCTGGCAAAGCTGATCGCGGAGTTCTCCTACGAGGAACTGCTGCGCCCACAGCCCGTCGCCAGCCCCGCGAACACCGTTAATACGGCTAATACGGCTAATACGGCTAACGCCGTAACCACGGCTGGTGACGTACATGCTGTACATGCCGCGAACCAGGCGGGCGCGACGAATCCCGCGCGCCCGGCGGATACCACGGACCTCGCGGGCGTGACCGGGCCGGCGGGGCTGTCCGCGGCCACGCCCCCGGTGGCGCGCGTCGGGCGCGGCGAACCGGCCGGCTACCGGCTGGCCTGCGGTGATGTCACCTACACGTTCACCGCCAGCCGCGGCACGTTCGGCACCTGGTGGCTGGACGCCTCCTCGCTGCGCCGCGCGGGCCCACCGGGCCGGCCGGATAACCGGCCCGGTGGCCGGCCGGCCCCCACGGACGGCCCAGCGCCGACGGCCCGCGGTGGGCACTCCCCGTCGCACGACCCGGCCCCCGCGGACGACCCGGTACGTTTCGTCCTGGACGCCGCGAGCCTGCTCGGCTGGCCGGATGACGTCACCGCGGACGTCGTCCGCGAGCTGACCGCGACGCACGCCGCCGACGTGCGGCTGCTCGCCGCCGCCCGCTCTGCCGCCGAGCTCGCGGACGCGACGTACACCGAGCTCGAGGGCTTCGCCACCGGGCATCCGTGCATGGTCGCGAACAAGGGACGGCTGGGCTTCGGCCTCGCCGACGCGGACCGCTACACCCCGGAGGCAACCACCCCCCTGCGGCTACTGTGGGTTGCCGCCCATCCGGAGCTGGCCACCTTCACGACTGCCGGCCTCACGACTGCCGGGCCGGCCGGGGCCGGAGCGTCCGGTGGCGACGGCCAGGATGTCGGTGATGGCGAGCTCCTGACCCAGCGGCGGCTGCTGGCGGCCGAACTCGACGCGTCCACCCGGACGGCGTTCGCGGCGAGGCTGGCGGCCCGGTTCGCGGCCGCGGACAGCGACGCAGGACCCGATACGGACAGTGACGACGACCCTCCAACGGCGGCGGATGCCGTCCCAGCACAGCCGGTCGCGTCCGGTGGCACGGACCTGGAGGAGCCGGCCGCAGGCTGTGACACGGCCTGCGAGGAGACGACCGCTTCCTGTGACGCTGCCTGTGAGGAGTACGTCTGGCTGCCGGTGCATCCCTGGCAGTGGGAACACGTGATCGCGCCGCTGTTCGCCGCCGAGATCGCGACCGGCCGGCTGGTGCTGCTCGGCGAAGCACCCGATCGCTACCTTCCGCTTCAGTCCGTACGCACTTTGGCGAACATCGACCGGCCAGCACGGTTCAATGTCAAACTTGCGCTGATGATCCGTAACACGCTGGTGTGGCGAGGGATGTCAGCCGACGACGCCCACGCCGGCCCGGACACCTCCGCCTGGCTGGTCGGCGTCCGGGACGCCGACGCGTTCCTGCGGGACGTCACACGGGTGCTCCCGCTGCCGGAGGTCGCCGGGGCCACCGTCACCCACCGTGCGTACGGGGAGCTGGCAGGCGCGCCGTACCGCTTCCACGAAATGCTGGGCGTCCTGTGGCGGCAGCCGGTCGAGAGCCTGCTCGCCCCCGGCGAACGGGCCCGGACGTTCGCCTCGTTACTACTCGTCGGCTCCGACGGCCGAGCGCTGGTCGGCGAGCTGGTGGCCCGCTCGGGCCGCGGGGCGCGGGAGTGGCTGCGGGCGCTGCTGTCCTGCCTGCTGCCGCCGCTGCTGCACTACCTGTACGTCTACGGCGTCGCCTTCACCCCGCACGGCGAGAACGTCATCCTCGTCTTCGACGGTGACGACATCCCGGCCCGAATCGCGCTCAAGGACTTCGGAGCCGACATAGAGCTGGTCGACGCCGCCCACACCGACGACGGCCGGCAGGGCTGGCAGGGCTGGCCCGAGCAGGCGGACCTGCCGGCGTCCGCCGCGCGGTACCTGCGGCGCTGGCCCGCATCCGACCTCGCCCACTCGATCCTCTCGGCGCTGTGCGCCGGACACTTCCGGTTCTTCGCGGTCGTCCTCGAGGACCATCTCGGCGTAGACGAGCGGGAGTTCTGGACGCTGGTCCGCGCCGAGATCGAGAACTATCACCGTGCCTTTCCCGAGCATGCCGACCGGTTCGCCCTGTTCGGCCTGCTGGCGCCCACCTTCGACCGGGTCTGCCTCAACCGGGAGCAGCTCGCCGGCACCGGCTTCCACGACCGGCCCGACCGGGACGGCGGATTCGACGTCAGCCACGGCCAGGTGGCCAGCCCCCTGCACCTGTTGACGATCGGCACCGCGCCCCCTGACAGCGCAGCCCCCAGCAGCGCGACTCCCGACAGCGCAGCCGCCGGCGGCGTGACCCCGAAGACCAACCCGTCGAAGACCGAGGGAGCCCGGCGATGAGCCTCGACAACGAGACAGCGAACATCCAGATGGCGGCCGGCCGGACGACGGGCGGCCGGACGACGGGCGCGGGAGCGCCGGCCCGGCTGCCGCGTGAAACCGCCCGGCCGGCTTGAACCGGCCCGCGCGGCGGCATCCCGGCCTCCTCGACGTCGACGAGCTGCGGCGGCTCGCGGCGTCCACGCGCTCCCCGGACGGCATCGACGAAGTGCTCGTGGGCCTTCCCGACCTACAGGGCCGTCTCCAGGGCAGCGGGGTGTCGGTGGACCACTTCATCGAGGACGTGCTCGCGCGCGGCCTGCCCGCCTGCGCCTATCTGCTCGCCGTGGACGTCGAGATGGACACCGACGCCGGCTACGCCTTCGCGCCCTGGGACGCCGGCTTCGGGGACTTCCGGCTCGTACCGGACCTCGCGACCCTGCGCCGCGCCCCGTGGCACCCGCGGTCGGCCGTGGTGCTCGCGGACGCCTGGTGGCCGGACGGCGGCGTGGTCCGCGTCGCGCCCCGGGCCGTCCTGCGCGGACAGCTCGACCGGCTCCACCGCCGGGGGCTGGCCGCGCTCGCCGGTACCGAGCTGGAGTTCCTGGTATTCACCGAGTCCTACCAGCAGGCGGCCGACCGCTCGTACGGCGGCCTGACCCCGGCGTCCCGGTACAACGTCGACTACTCCCTGATCGGGACGTCCGACATGGACGGGCTGGTCCGGACGATCAGACGGGCCATGGCGGACGCGGGGATACGGGCCGAGTCGGCCCGGGCCGAGGTCCACCCGGGCCAGTATGAGATCGTCTTCCGCTACGACGACGCGATGAGCACCTGCGACAACCACGTCCTGTACAAGACGACGGCGAAAAATCTTGCCGCGCATGCCGGGCAGGCAGTGACTTTTATGGCAAAATACGATCAAGGAGAGGGAAACTCCTGCCACGTTCACCTGTCCCTGCGGGGACGGGACGGCACGGCGGTGTTCGCCGCCGAGCCGCTGGAAGCCGGGCGGGCAGCAGCCGACCAGGAGCCGGCCGAGCGGGCGTCCGCGGGCTGGGCCGCGCCCGGACGGGCGTCGACCGAGCGGGCTCCGGCCAGCCGGCCGCCGGTCGACCGGAGCCGCGCTGGGCGGGCGCCGGGTGGCCAGGCGGCGGCCGAGCGGGCGGATCTCGCCGGGATGTCGAGGCTGATGCGTTCGTTCGTGGCCGGGCAGCTCGCCTGCATGGCCGAGTTCACCCTGCTGTTCGCGCCGACCGTCAACTCCTACAAGCGGCTCGCCCCGGGCTCGTTCGCGCCGACCGGTATCGCCTGGGGACGGGACAATCGCACCTGCCCGGTACGGGTCGTCGGCTCCGGCAGCTCGCTGCGGATCGAGCACCGGGTGCCCGGCGGTGACGCCAACCCGTACCTGGCGGTCGCCGGGATCCTCGCGGCCGGCCTGTACGGGATCGACAACGACCTCGCGCTGCCACCGGCGACGGCCGGGAACGCGTTCACCGCATCCGGAGTGACGCGGCTGCCCAGGACGTTACGGCAGGCGCAGCGGCTGTGGCGTTCCAGCGAGATCGCGCGGGCGGCGTTCGGCGACGATGTCGTCGACCATCTCGCGCACGCCGCCGAGGCCGAGCTCACCTCCTACGAGACGACCGTCACCGACTGGGAACGCCGCCGCGCCTTCGAGCGCCTGTGAGCCACCGGCACGGCGTCAGGGCACGGCGTCAGGGCACGTGGTTCCGGAAAGCCGGGCCCCGGGTCGCTCGCGGGGGCGGCCGATCCGTCCACGGCCGCCCCCGCGAGCCGTGCGGCAGCATCTCCACCAGTTCTGCCGCAAGATTCAGTTGGATACCGGCCGTACCGCCGTGCCCGGCGCCCCGGTATCAGCGAGTGGTCACCGACGGGTGCGGACGACCACACCCGGGAGAACTGGTCACAATCGCCGCCAATCGTGCGTCCGGTTACGGTCCAGCGGGTCTCCGACAGTATTGAGGCTAGAACGTGAAACGAGGTCGTGACAAGGGTCTGCGATGCATTCTCGATGGTTTTTTCCACATTGTGACCGGTAACAGAAAACACCATGACGAGCATACCGATTTATTTTTCGGATTGTCTTACCAGCTCATGTCCGACGATTCCCACATTCTCGGCAGGCGTGTTGTGGGCGGCTTCCGGCCGGGGCGCCTCCACCAGCCCGATCCGGGTGTGCAGGGCCCGCAGCGGCCGTGGCGCCCACCAGTTGACGTTGCCGGCCAGCCGCATGAACGCCGGTACCAGCACCCCGCGGATCAGGGTGGCGTCCAGGACGATCGCCAGGGCCGTGCCGATGCCGAACATCTGCATGAACGTCACCGACGACGTGGCGAAGGCCACGAAGGTCACCGCGAGCAGCGCCGCGGCGGTGGTCACGATCCGCCCGGTGCGGGCGAGGCCGGTGGCGACGGCCTCGGTGTTCGGGACGCCGTGGTCGTACTCCTCCTTGATCCGGGAAAGCAGGAACACCTCGTAGTCCATGGACAGGCCGAACGCGATGCAGAACAGCAGCACCGGCATGGAGGTGTCCAGCGGCCCGGGCAGGAAGCCCAGCGCCCCGGACAGGTGGCCGTCCTGGAAGATCCAGACCGCGGCGCCGAATACGGCGCTCAGTGACAGCGCGTTGAGCACCAGGGCCTTCAGCGGCATGACGACGCTGCCGGTGAACAGGAAGAGCAGCACGAACGTGGTCAGCGCGATCAGCCCGACGGCCAGCGGCAGGTGATCGGAGATGGTCGCCTTGCCGTCGACGAGCACCGCGGACGGGCCGCCGACGAGCGCTGCCGCCCCGGCCGGAACGGGCCGCTCGCGCACGCCCCTGACAAGATCCTGCCCGGTGTCCGACGCCGGGTCGACCGAGGGGACCACCTCGAGATACGTCGAGGTACCGGCGGAGAACCGGGAGTCCGCGGGGGTGGGGGGCGCCACCTGGCGGCCGGCGGCGTAGGTGCCGGCCGCGCTGTTCACCCGCGCCACGTTGGGCAACGAGGACAGGTCGCGCGCGTATCCCTCCAGTGCGGGGCCACCGACCGGGCCACCCCCGGCGGTGCCGGCGGCACGCCCCTCCAGCACGACGGTCGCGGCGGCGGCGGTGTCGGCGGCGAAGTCCGTCCGGATGACGTCGCCGACCTGCCGGCTGGAGGCGGTGTCACGCAGCACCCGGTCGTCCGGGGTGCCGAAGGAGACATGCAGGAAGGGGATGCCCAGCACCAGCAGCACGGCGACGGCGGGCACACCGGTGATCAGGGGCCGGCGCATGACGGTGGCGGCGATGGCACGCCAGACGGGTGACTCGGAAGCTTCCCGGGGGCTGCCCGCCGCGGCGGCCCGCCGGCGGCGGATCAGCCCGATCAGCCCGCCGACCCGCAGCGCGTTGACCCGCGGCCCGAGCAGCACGAGTATCGCCGGCAGCGCCACGGTCGCGCTGAGGACCGCGAAGACCGTCACGGCGATGCCGGCGTAGGCCATCGACTTCAGGAAGTAGGGCGGGAAGACGAGCATCACGGCGAGCGCCGCCACGACGGTGGCACCGCTGAAGACGATCGTCCGGCCGGCGGTCCGCAGGGTGCTGGCGACCGCGTCGGCACGATCCCGCCCGCCGGCGAGCTCCTCACGGAACCGGCTCACCATCAGCAGGGCGTAGTCGATACCCAGGCCCAGGCCCAGGGCCGTGGTGAGGTTGACCGCGAAGATCGAGACATCGGTGAGGCTGCCGAGGACGGAGAGGATCGCGAGCCCGCCGAAGATGCCGACCACGCCGACGGCCAGCGGCAGCAACGCGGCCACCATGCCGCCGAAGGCCGCGATGAGCAGCAGCATCGTGATCGGGATGGCCACCGACTCGGCCACGGCGAGGTCGGCGGTGACCTGGTCGTTGATGTTCTCGCCGATGGCGGCTGCCCCGCCGGGGGCCACCGTCACCGGGCCGGGGGCGTCCCTGGCCTTCTCATACCGGGCGACGAGGCCTTCCGCCACGTCGTCGTCGGACGTGTAGGCGAGCACGAGCGCGTGCCTGCCGCTTTCGGAACGCAGGGGCGGCCCGCCGCCGTCCCAGTACGAGACCGCCCTGTGCACGCCCGGCTCGGCCGCGAGGGCCCGGGTGAGCTCCCTGCCGGCGGCCGTGACGTCGGGGGCGTCCACCGTCCCGGCGCGGGCCGTGACCAGCAGGATCAGGCTGGGCTGGCCGCCGAAGCGCGCCTGCACCACCTCGTCGGCGCGGGTGGAGCCCGACTGGGGGTCGTCGAACCCGCCGGTCTGGAGCTTGCCGAAGGCGGTGACGCCGAGCACGGCCGTCGCGCCCACGAGCAGCAGGGTTGCCAGCAGGACAGGCCCGGGACGGCGCGTGACCAGACGTGCGAGGCGTGCGAACACCGGGACCTCCGGAGAGTCGTCGTCGTTCTGGAGAACAGTGTTCGCGTACATCGGGCGCAGTCAAGACACCCGGTCGAAAAAGTTGACAGTGTTCACCGAACGAACCAGCATGACCAGCGTGACCCAGCCGGTCTCCAGACGCGAACGCCTCCGTCTCGCCACCATAGAAGAGATCAAGCAGACCGCCCGCGACCAGCTCGACGAGCACGGCGCGGCCGGCGTGTCACTGCGGGCGGTGGCCCGGGCGATGGGGCTGACGCCATCCGCCCTCTACCGGTACTTCACCAGCCGGGACGAACTGATCGCCGCGCTGGTGGCCGACGGGTTCACCTCCCTGGCCGACACGCTGGAGGAGGCCTTCGACCTCGCGCCCACGGATAACCATGCCAGGCGCTGGCTCGAGGTCACCCGCGCCTACCGCCGCTGGTCACACCAGCACGTGACGGAGTACATGCTCATCTTCGGGACGCTGGGGCTGGACTACATCCCGCCGTCGAGCCAGCCCTGCGACGGCACGGAGCGCTCGGTCGCGGTGCTGTTCCGGTGCATGGCCGAGGCGATCGGCGCCGGGCTGATCGACCCGTCCCGGTTCGCCGCCGAACTCACGCCGGCGTTACGCGCCGAGCTCGAGGAATGGCGGGCCGACACCCGTAACGCGATCTCGTCGGAAGGGCTCGCCGCCTGTCTGATCGTCTGGACGCAGCTGCACGGGTTCCTGTCCCTGGAGCTATTCGGTCATCTGCCCCCCGTGATCCGGGACGTGGGCGCGCTGTTCGACCAGCAGATGCTCGACGCCCTGCTCCGGTGCGGCTACCAGGGCCCGGTCGACTTCGTGCCCGGCCGGCAGGAACGCGACCGGCCGGAGTAGACCGGCCGGAGTACCGGCGAGCCGATGGCCGGCCGGGTGGCCGCCCGCCGGGGGCTGTGCCGGCCGGGTGGCGCGCCGCCGGGCACGGCCACGGACGACGGGCCGGCCCCGGCGGCGCGCGCCCGGGGCCGGCCAGCCCACTTACGCGGACGCCCGCATCCGGCGTTCGAGCGCCTTCAGCGCCGCGTGGCGCGCTGCCTTGATCTCGGGAATCCGCGCCTGGTAGGCCCGCGAATTCGCCAGCGGCTGGTAGAAACCAAGCCGCGGGACGAACGCCGTGTCGTCGTAACCGGGCGGACGGTGCAGCGCGTACGTACGCCCGGGGTGCAACAGGTCATAATTGTCGGCGATCTCCCAGATCGCCACCTGCGCATCGATCCGACGGCGGGAGAAATATGCCTCCAGCACGTCGACCGTGAAGCTTATCTCATGGAACTGCTTGACGAGGTCGCGATAGTCCTGACCGACCTGGTACTTGACCGGAAGTTCGACCTGAACACATTTCAGGCTGCCCAGGAAATCCAGGGCGAGCACCTTCAGGGAGGTCTCCACGCCGTACCCGCGGGAAAAGGCCAGCGAGCCGAAGAGGTCCGCGTCGATCACGAACTCGCCGATGAGCGGCTGCTGGATGGCCGTGACGGCGGGGACGTAGTGGGCCAGTTGCTTGGAGAGCAGGGAGCGCAGCATCTCGGTGGTACGCCCGCCGGGCCGGCCGTCGCCGGTCACCCGCTGGGAACTGCCGTTGACGAACAACGACGCGCTGCCGGTGGTCGCGGCCGCCGCCAGCAGGCCCACGGTAAGCGGGTCGTAGTGCTCCAGGTCGGCGTCATGAAATATGAACCGGTCGCCGAATGCCAGGTAGGCGAGGCTGCGCATCGCGCCGGCCTTGCCCCCGTAGGAGGGCGGCTCGTGTTTCATGTGACGTCCGATGACCGACCGCCCCCGAACGACCCAGCTCGCCCCGGCTTCCGTCGCTGTACGTACCAGGTCATGCTCGTCGCCGTCGGACGACGGGTCGACAACGACACCGATCTCGTCCAGCACCGGGCGTTCCAGCATCCAGTGCTGGCGATTAAGGGCGACGATGTTACCCAGTGTCCGGGCCGCTTCCGGGCCGCGCGCGGGAATGAGCAGGCTCAGGGTGATGCCGTTGGCGAGTTTACCGGCCTCGATGGCGTCGAGGTCGAGGGTGATGGGGTCGAGCGTACGCACGGACGCCCCTCTCTCGTGAGCTTTCCATGAGAACTACCCCCCTTTACCAGAATGGGCCGGAGACGACGCGAAACGGTATTCGGCGCGTCGTCGCAGGCCCCTGAAAAAACCGGACCACCCCCACTGCCGCCGAGGCCGCCTCCCCCTCGCCACCCGTCCGGCCGGGCGGCAGGTCGTGACCTGGCGTTGGCTAGGACCTCTTCCGCGCCCCCTTGCCTCCGGGCCGCGGATCCCGGCCGGGTGACACCTCCCCGGCCCACCTGTTCCGCCGCAGCCCTCACCGTGAGATGTAACAACGAGTTACAGTAGTACCCCAACGTACGCTTACCAAACTCGGTCGGTACAAGTTATGACTATTGATACCATATGTATCTATAGCGCCACCTAATGTACTGAAGCGTCACGAAAACGACCTGACGCCTGCCTCCCACGACCGCGGGAGCCCAGCGGATTCTCGACCGCCAGTGACAGGTCCGCGACCAGTCCCCGGCGGCGGGGCCGCATCCGGTCACCACCAGGGCCGACTTCGGGGTGGCCCATCCCTGGATCCCGAGCCCACGAAACGGCCCAGCATGACGATCCATCATGGCCTCGCCCCCTGCCCGCGGTGCACAGACCGCGATGGGACGGATGGCTTCCACGCCCGCCGCATCATCGTCCGTTACATCACTGCCCGTCGCACCGATTCTTGGGCGGACCCCGGCCCGGGGCAGGGTTTTCGTTGTGATTTCACGGAAACGGGGACAGGGTGGCGTGAGGCTCTTTACGCTGTGAGTGATGTTGCGAGCAGGTTGGCCATGCCGACGCGTCGGCCAGGCGGGTGAGGTGGGGACAGTGCGTGACGAAACTCCAGCGGACGCGGTGCCGGATGCCGGTGGGGCGGCCCGGCAGCACCTGGTGACCTTCTGCGGGAAATGCAGCTGCGGCTGTCCGCAGCTGTTCGTCGACCATGACGCCCCGGCCGAGCGCCGGATCGTCCTCGTGGACGACTTCGGCCAGCAGGTGCAGATGAGTGTCGACCAGTTCTACGAGATAATCGATCAGGCGAAGTCCGGGGCACTGGAAAGCGTCCTCGACTCGGCGCTGGCCGTCACCTCCGGCATCCAGGATTCGGCCGGGCAGTAGCCGCCGGTCAGCCGCCGGTACCGAAGAACACCGACCGAGACAAAAGCAAAGGTATACGGTCACCCGGCTCCGGCCGGCCCGGCACCGGGCCTGGCCGGTGCGTATCCGGCTGTCCTCGGAACGAGGTTTCCGGGAACTTTCCGGGATTTTCCGCGTGAACGTGGGCCTTGGCATGACCAGGCGGTGCCGTATGCACCATGTACATCATGTACCGGGGGTCGCGGGGCCGAGCGGCACGGCTGGCGGCCCGCTTCGGCTTGCCGCGGCGCTGGTGTTCGCCGTTCTCGCGGGATTTCACGCCTGGCACGCCTGGCGGTCGGCGCGGATGGCACGAGCCGGCGGAGAACGGAGCACCGTGCTGACCGAAACCGGCCATCTTCTCGTGGCGGCCGGTATGGCGTACATGTTCAGCCCACCGGCCTGGCAGGCCGGCACCGGCCGGCTTCTCACCGGGGCCACGCCGGCCTGGGGCTATCTGCTCCTTTCGTCGGTGTTCCTGGCCGCCAACGCGGTTCAGGGAAATGATCCGGGACGCTTTCGACAACCGGCGGCCGGCCGGCACGGCACTGACGATCGCGGCACCGGCCATCACGACGCCGGCGCGGCCGGGGCCTGCTGCTGCGCGCTGCTCGCGGTCGAGGGCCTGGCGATGGCCTACATGAACGCGCTGCGATGGTGGTCGGCGGATGACCTGACCATCGGTTTCCTCCTGCTTTTCGCGGCGCTGACCGTCCTCACCGCGGCCGCCCTGGTACTGCGCCTGGCGGCACGTCCATGCCCGGCGGGAACCCGGTCGTGCTCGGTGGACGGGCGGGCCGGCCGGCTGGTCATCCAGCTGACCAGCCCGCTCGTGGGCAGGGCGCGGGGCGCGTCCGCCCGCGTCCACGGATGCCGTCTGATCATGAGTGTCGGCATGGTCGCCATGTTCGCGGCGCTCCCG
>NZ_CEVIVC010000015.1:44997-48196 GCF_982290645.1 Protofrankia sp. CiP1_Cm_nod4 | reverse complement strand
GCGGTCAGGCGCGGACGCGGCGCGGTGTCCGGCGTGCCGGCGCACCGCGCCGATCCGTCTGGGGGACGGGTCCCGCCGCCGGTCAGCCTCGGGTGTCGGCCGGTACCGCCGCGATGCCGGGGGCGGCCGGCGCGCCGCCGGCGAACGCGACGTCCTCGTCCTGGCCGGTATAGGTCGTCACGGGCGGGCAGGTGCAGACCGGGTTGCGGTCGCCGTAGGCGCCGTCGATCCGGCGTACCGGCGGCCAGTACTTCGACTCCCGCAGGGAGGCGACCGGGTAGGCCGCCACCGTCCGGGAGTACGGGTGCGCCCACTCGTCCGCCACCAGCATGGACGCCGTGTGCGGGGCGTTGCGCAGCGGGTTGTCGCTCACCGGCCAGGTGCCCGCCGACCAGGTCGGCCTCCCGGCGGATCGCGATCATCGCCCGGCAGAAGCGTTCGATCTCGGTCAGGTCCTCGCTCTCGGTCGGCTCGATCATCAGCGTCCCGGGTACCGGGAACGACATCGTCGGCGCGTGGAAACCGTAGTCGATCAGCCGTTTGGCCACGTCGTCCACGGTGACCCCGGTGCTTTTCGTCAGCGGGCGCAGGTCGAGGATGCACTCGTGTGCGACCAGGCCGTCACGTCCGGTGTAGAGCACCGGGTAGTGGGACGACAGCCGCCAGGCGATGTAGTTGGCGCCCAGGACCGCCACCGAGGTGGCCCGGCGCAGCCCGGCGGCACCCATCAGCCGGATGTACGCCCAGGGGATCATCAGGATGCCCGCCGACCCCCACGGCGCCCCGGCGATCGGCCCGACACCGGTGGCCGGCCCCGCCTCGGGCCGCAGCGGATGGTTGGGCAGGTAGGGCGCGAGCCGTTCGACCACCGCGACCGGGCCGACACCCGGGCCGCCGCCGCCGTGCGGGATGCAGAACGTCTTGTGCAGGTTCAGGTGGCTCACGTCCGCCCCGAACGTCCCCGGCCGGGCCAGCCCCACCAGGGCGTTGAGGTTCGCGCCGTCGACGTAGACCAGCCCGCCGCAGGAGTGCACCAGGTCGCAGGCCCGCCCGATGCCCTCCTCGTAGACACCGTGCGTCGACGGATAGGTCACCATCAGCGCGGCCAGCCGGTCGGAGTAGGCGGACGCCTTCGCGGCCAGATCCTCCAGGTCCACGTTGCCGTCGCTGTCGCAGGCGACCACCACGACCCGCATCCCGGCCATGACCGCGCTCGCCGCGTTCGTCCCGTGCGCGGACGACGGGATCAGGCAGACGTCCCGGGCCGGCCGGCCCGCCACGGCGTGGTCGCGGTGGTAGGCGCGGATGGCCAGCAGCCCGGCGAGCTCCCCCTGGCTGCCCGCGTTCGGCTGCAGGGACACGGCCGCGTAGCCGGTGATCGCCACCAGCCACTTCTCCAGGTCGCGGATGAGCTCCAGGTAGCCGGCGGCCTGGTCCAGCGGCGCGAACGGGTGGATGTCGGCGAAGTCCGGCCAGGTCACCGCGGCCATCTCGGTCGTGGCGTTCAGCTTCATCGTGCAGGAGCCGAGCGGGATCATGCCGCGGTCGAGCGCCAGGTCCTTGTCGGCGAGGTGGCGCAGGTAACGCAGCATCGCCGTCTCGGACCGGTACCGGTGGAACACCGGATGCTCCAGGTAGGGGCTCGCCCGCACCAGCTCCGCCGGGATCGCCCGGCCAGCACCGTCGGCGGCACCCTGAGCGCTGGCGGTAGCGGCTCCGACGGCTGTGGCGTTCCGCACCGGCAGCGCGACCACCGACGGGGACGGCAGCGGCGGCACCCCGAACGCCGCCCACACCGCGTGCAGGTCGGCGTCCAGCGTCGTCTCGTTGCAGGAGATGCCGACGTGGTCGGCGTCGACCAGACGCAGGTTCAGCCCGCCGGCGAGCGCCGCGGCGACCACCTCGGCCGCCCGGGACGGCACCTGCGCGAGCACCGTGTCGAAGAAGTGCTCGTGGACGACCCGCACCCCACCGGCCCGCAGCCCCGCGGCGAGGCGCACCGCGTGGCCGTGCACCCGCCCGGCGATCCCGGCCAGCCCCCGCGGGCCGTGGTAGACGGCGTACATCGAGGTCAGCACGGCCGGCAGCACCTGGGCCGTGCAGATGTTACTGGTGGCCTTCTCCCGGCGGATGTGCTGCTCCCGGGTCTGCAGGGCCAGCCGGTAGGCGGGTTCGCCGTCGGCGTCCACCGACACCCCGACCAGCCGGCCCGGCAGCGACCGCTCCAGGCCGGCGCGTACCGCGATGAAACCCGCGTGCGGGCCGCCGAAGCCCAGGCCCAGCCCGAACCGCTGCGCGCTGCCGACCGCGATGTCCGCCCCGAACTCACCCGGCGCGGCCAGCAGCGTCAGCGCCAGCGGGTCGACCGCCACCGCCACGATGATCCCGCGGCCGCGGGCCTGTTCGATCACCGGGCGCGGGTCCCGCAGCGCGCCGTCGGCGGCCGGGTACGCCAGCAGGACGCCGAACGCCGACTCGGCCAGGTGTTCCGGTATACCGGCCGAGAGGTCCATGACGACCACCTCGATCCCCAGCGCCCGGGCCCGGGTACGCAGCACCGCGATCGTCTGCGGCAGCGTCCCCACGTCCACGACGAACCGTGTCTCGGGCTTCTTTGCGGCCCGGCGGGCAAGCTGCATGGCCTCGGCCGCGGCGGTCGACTCGTCCAGCAGCGAGGCCCCGGCCGTCGCGAGGCCGGTCAGATCGGCAATCATGGTCTGGAAGTTGAGCAGCGCCTCCAGGCGCCCCTGGGAGATCTCCGGCTGGTACGGGGTGTACGCCGTGTACCAGGCCGGGTTCTCCAGGACGTTGCGCTGGATCACCCCGGGCAGCACCGCGGGATGGTAACCGAGGCCGATCATCGAAGGCACCGGGCGGTTCCGGCTGCCCAGCCGGCGCAGTTCGGCGAGCACCTCCGGCTCGCTCGCCGCCGGTGGCAGGTCGAGGGTGCTGTCCCGGATCACCTCCGGCACCGCGGCCGCGACCAACGCGTCCAGGCTGGCGTGGCCGAGCCCGTCGAGCATCTTCCGGCGCTCGTCCGCGTCCGGCCCGATGTGCCGGTCGGCGAAGGTGAGCGTCTCGGTGAGCGGCGGGCCGGCCCGGCGCGCCGCCGCGGCCGGTGTGGGCTCGGCCCGCCAGGGCTGTGTCCGGGTGGGCCGCGGTGCCCGCTCGGGCTGCGACGTCCGGATGGGCTGTGACG
>NZ_CEVIVC010000015.1:41307-44730 GCF_982290645.1 Protofrankia sp. CiP1_Cm_nod4 | reverse complement strand
TCCGGTCGGGCTGCGATGCCGGCACGGTCACCCGCCGGCGGGCGTCGGGCCTCCCCAGGGCATCGGACCGCCCGCCAGCGCCGTTCCCGCTGCCGTCACGGTCCGCGCTGCCGTTGCGGCTGGCGCCACCGCCGCTGCCGACGCCACCGCTGCCGTTCACGCCACCGCTGCCGTTCGCACGGCTGGTACCAGCAGAAGCATCTGTGTCACCCGATGAGGAGCCTGATGAGGATATTGCGCCAGCAGAAGAGGAGGCGGGTATGTGCACGGTCGATGCGCTCCAGAGATCGGGCGACCCGGCAGCGCGCCGGCCGCGACTGACCTCCCCCTCTGTACGTATGCCTGAGAGCTTCACCCGTCATATCGGCCCGCGACCGATATGCGTGGGCTTTCACCGTCGGCGGGACGCCACGGAACGTCCGCTTTCCAGAGTTGCCTGGCCCGGCGGTTTCTCCGGCCTGAGAGTGTATAGGGGAGGTCTTGCTCCTTCGGCGCCACGGACCGCAAGCTGCCGTGGACTCTCCCGCGCGGGCGTGAGCGGCATCGATGTTCAGTTGTCCGTCTGGACGGAATCCTACGGTCGATGGTCGCCAGCCGCCAGCCCGTGATGGCTCCGCACCGCAACAGCAATCACTGAGAGTAATACTACCTGCTCTGACGGTGGTTGAGCTCGGCGACGGTCGGAACGAGGTCACCGATGGTGGCGAAATCCACCGCGATGAACGTCGGCAGCCGGCCCTGCGCCCGCTGACAGGCCTCGACCTGCCTGAGCAGGGACGCCCGGCGGTTGATCACAGCCGCGTCCGCGCGGCTGCTCGCCGTCCGGGTGATCCAGTGGTTGATCAGCATCGGCGCGGGCCGGCCCGGCCCGCGGTCAGGCCGGCAGTCGAAGCCGTCGGGCCCGGACACGTCCAGGGCGGTGTCGGCCGCGTACCGGAAGAACCGCCGGTAGAAGGTGCCCGGGACGTCGGCGTTCTCCGCGAGCACCACCAGCCTGCGGTTCCGTTCGACCATCGAGCCCAGTGACGGCCAGTCACCACCCGCGTCCCTGGGGGGTGTGAGCACGTAACGCCCGAGCCCGGCCCGGGTGAAAGCCGCTGTCACCTCGGACGCGGGTGCCCCGTCCTGGACGATCAGGGTCACCACCTCGGTCGGGTTCGCGTCGAGCCAGGCCCGCAGCCGGGTCAGCTCGGTCTCCAGGTCGAGCGCGCCGAGCTGGCAGATGTTGTGGCACAGCCACAGCCCCGGACGGCTGGAGCGGGCGCCCCGGGTGAACGGCTCGAGGGTGGCCCGCTGGTCCGGCGGCAGGGCGGCGAGGAAGGCCTCGACGTCCTGCGGCGGTGTCCAGTGATGGACGTCGACGAGCAGCGCCCGGATGCCCGCGTTCAGCTGGCCGATCAGGTCCGGATCCTGGGCCGCGCCGAGGAAGCGCGCGTCGCTGGCGGCCATCGCGTTGTGTGTCGCCGGGTACACGACGTCGGTGTAGCGGCGGTCGCAGAGCAGCTCGGAGCCGTTGCAGTACCTGGCGGCCGGGGTGACCGGCAGCGGCATGGCGATCCACAGCAGACCGACGATCGTTGTCGAGGTGACCGCCAGCGTCCACCAGCGCCGCCGGCGGGCATGCGCCCGGAGCAGCAGCATCCGCGCCGCGGACGCGGCCACCGTGACCCCGGCGGCGGCCACCAGCGGCATCGTCGCGAACCCGAGCCAGTAGTCGCGGACCTGGCCGGCCAGCCCCGAGGAGATGTCGCCGACCATCGCCCGCACGCTCACCGGCAGTGACGAGGACGGGCCGGTCAGCGCCGCGAGCGGATCACCGACCAGCGTCGTCAGCACTCCTCCGGTGGCAAGCCCGACCGCCCCGGCCGTGACAAGCCCCGCCAGCACCAGGCGGAACCCCGACCCGCCGTGCCTGACGGTCACGACGAACCCGGCCGCGAACACCAGCAGCATCAGACCGGCGAGCCCGCCGGCGACAAGCAGCACCCCCGACGCGCCGAGATCGTGAACGGCGTGCACCGCCATGGTGCCCGGGGACTCGGGCAGCCCGGCCAGCGCCGGCCCCAGGTCGATGCTGGTGCCACCGCCGACCCGCCGCCGCAGGTCGGCGATGGCGGCCTCGTCGCCGTCGAAGACCAGCGGGCCGGCGACCGCCAGCGCCGAGGTGAGATCACCGGCCCGCATGAGCGTGACCAGCTGCTCGCGCACGGCCTGGCGTTCGCCCGCGCCCAGCCCGCCGACCCGGTCGAGGACGGCGTCCGCCACCTGGTCGGCCTGCCGCTCGGAGAGCCGGACCGAGGCGATCGACGGCACGGATGCCGGCGGGCGCCCCTGGGAGAGCTGGTCGAGCGCGTCGAGCAGGCCGACGGTGAACCGGCTGACGTCGTCCACCGGGTAGGTGCCGGCGCCCGAGATCTCGTCGGCCAGGTAGGTGCTGGCGAGCTGGGAGATGTTGGCCAGCACCGGGCGCAGGTCGATACGCAGGTAGAGCGTGTCGCCGTTGCCGCTCAGATAGCCCGCGGTGCGCTCCGCCAGGCCCGCGGCCACGCCCTGCAACGACGATGGTGGGACGACCACCCGCAGGTTCGCGGTCAGCAGCGACTGGTCCACGGGGAGGCCGGCGAAGAGCTGGCCGGAGATCTCGACGATCTGCGGATCGGTCAGGACCTGGCTGTAGAAACGCTCGTACACGTCGGCGCCGGCGAGCGCCCGCTTGTAGTAGCCCGGCTGCTGCACGGTCGCGTGCACGGTGAGCAGGGCGACGACCGCGGGCCAGCACAACGCCGCGACCAGCACGACCATCACCCGCAGCAGGCGCACCCGCGACGGGTACCGCCGGCCGTGGCGGGGGCCACCGCCCCGACGGCGGCCGGCACGGCCGGTCGCCCGCCGCGGGCCGCCCCGCCGGAAAGGAGCCCCGGGGAAGGCGCCCTCCCCGGGGATACCCGCCGGCCCGGCGTGGGCCTGCCCCGTCCCGCTGTGAGCCTCGGCCGCCGCCGCGGGGTCTTCGGGCGGGTGGCCCTCGGGCCTGGGGAGATCCCCCTCGCGGGGGCCCGCCCTGGAGCCGGCTGCGGTGTCGGCCGTCGAATCGGCTGCGGTGTCGGCCGTCGAATCGGCTGCGGAGCCGTCCGCTCCGGGGCGGGGGGCCGGAACCGGCCCGCGCCGACCCGCCCGGACGCGCGTATGGCTCACCGCGCCTCCCACCTGCCTCGCCATCTCGTCTGCCGGATCCGACCACCTCGCCGTGCGCCAGCCCGCAACCGGCGCTTGTTTCTATGGTGCGTGATCGAAGTGTCTACGATGGGCGTAAGATGGTTATCCAGTGTGTTCTGTGACTTCCGGATCAGCTCATCGGGACTATTCGCCCGAATTGCACCCCAGCGCCACCCGCTCGAATACCGACATTTCCTGTTCCAGGTCCCG
>NZ_CEVIVC010000015.1:14999-40546 GCF_982290645.1 Protofrankia sp. CiP1_Cm_nod4 | reverse complement strand
CCAGGTCCCACGCCAGGTCCCGCGCCAGGTCCCACGCCAGGCCCTGTTCCGGGGCCAGGAGCCGCGGGCGGACACCCGGATGCCCGGTACTCGGTCGCCGCCGCGGCCACCCGACACGCGTCCGCCGGGCAACCGTGTGACAACCTGGCAAGCGGTCGGGCAACTTCCTGCCCAGCCAGCCGAAGATCCATCAGATATGGCCAGAGCACCCATGGCGCGACCATGAGCAGCAGTACAGCCGGTGGCCGACGCCAGCAGGCCCCGAACAGCAGAAAAGATCACCAGAAGTCCGTCATCGCGTACGTCCACCCGGCCGGCGGACGCGCCGAACGGCGAACTCGCCCGGCGCGTGATCCGCGCGGACGGGCGCGGGCGCTGTCCGCGCCGCTTGACCGGCGCTCTACTCTGCGCTGGCCATGGTTGTGGGTCAC
Organism: Protofrankia sp. CiP1_Cm_nod4; assembly: GCF_982290645.1. Lineage (NCBI taxonomy): Bacteria > Bacillati > Actinomycetota > Actinomycetes > Frankiales > Frankiaceae > Protofrankia > Protofrankia sp. CiP1_Cm_nod4. The sequence goes on along the minus strand of NZ_CEVIVC010000015.1, from coordinate 40,115 downwards.
ACCGGTGCCGACGGCACCGACGCCGCTACGCGGTCCCGCCCCGCCCTGCCCGGACGCGGGCGCGAGCGCGGGCGGCGCCTCGCCGTGATCGGGAGGCTGCTGCGGGGACGGCTGCGCCTCGCCGGCATCGTGCTGCGCGACATGAAGCCGACGCCGCACCGCCTTCTGCGCGTCACCCGGTCCGTCGTGGCGAGCGGGCTCGCGCTCGGCCTGTCCCTGGAGTTCCTGCCCGGTATCGAGATCAACGGCTTCGGCGCGCTGATGCGTCTGGTGGTCATTCTCACCCTGGTGGGCGCGTTGCTGCGGCCGGTGCTCGTCGCCCTGGCGGTCGCTCTCGGCGGGATCGCCGTGCCACTGATCGGCCTGTTCGCGCAGACCCTGGTGATCTACATCGCGCTGCGTATCGAACCAGAGGTGATCTCCAGCAGTTTCGGCGCGGCCGTCGGGGTCGCCTGGGGCACCGCGGTGATCTCGGCGGTTGTCGGCTGGCTGGCCGACGCCGGCAGCGACGGGACGTTCAGCAGCGAGGTCATACGACAGGTCGCCCGCTACGGTGGCGGCGGGGACGGCAGCCCGTTCGACGGCCCGGGAGTCGTCATCGTGCAGATCGACGGCCTGTCCGCGCCGCTGCTGCGATGGGCGGTCACGGCCGGTAACCTGCCCACGCTCAGCCGCTGGGTCCGCGGCGGCTCGCACCGCTTCGTCGAATGGCACACCGGCATGCCCTCGACGACCCCGACCAGCCAGGCCGGCATCCTGCACGGCGCGTCCGGCCACGTCCCCGCCTTCCGCTGGTACGACAAGAAGGCCGGCCGGCTGGTGGTCACCAACCGGCCACGGGACGCCGCCGAGATCGAGCGGGGGTTCAGCGACGGGCGTGGCCTGCTCGCCGACGGCGGGGTCAGCATCAGCAACGTCTTCTCCGGCGACGCGCCGCACAGCCTGCTCACCGTCAGCCAGGCCGGTCTGCCCGGCCGCCGGGCCCGCGGCTACGCCTCGTTCGCGGCCAGCCCGCAGGGGCTCGCCCGCTCGCTGGTCCTGACCATCGGCGAGATGATCAAAGAGGTGCACCAGGCCCGCAAGCAGCGCCGCGACAACATCTTCCCCCGGGTCCGCCGCGGTGGCTCGTACGTGGCGCTGCGCGGGCTGACCAACGTCCTGCTGCGCGACCTCAACGTCACGTTCATCGCCGAGCAGATGGCCCGCGGCGTGCCCGTGGTGTTCTGCGACTTCGTCGACTACGACGAGGTCGCCCACCATGCCGGGCCCAACCGGCGGGAGTCGCTGCAGACGCTGGAGGGCGTCGACCGGGTGCTGGCGATGCTCGAGCGGATCGCCAGTGCCGTCGAGCGCACGTACGAGATCGTCGTCCTGTCCGACCACGGGCAGAGCCAGGGCGCGACGTTCCGCCAGCGCTACGGGCGGTCCCTGGAGGACACCGTCCGCGGCCTGCTGACGCCGGGGGCGGCCGCTGCCGCCGCGACCGGGACCGCCGAGGGCTGGGGCCCGGTGAACACCCTGCTCACCGAGGTCACCGGCGGCGGGGACGGCACCGGGCCGGGACGGCTGATGCTGCGCCGCCGCACCGACGACGGGCAGGTCACCCTCGGCCCGTCCCGGCTGGAGGTCACCCTCGACCCGCAGCGGCCGGATCTCGTCGTGGTCGCGTCCGGGAACCTGGCCATGGTCTACCTGCCGCAGGTGGCCGGCCGCGCCGATCTCGAGCAGATGGAGTTCCTGCACCCGGCGCTCGTCCGCGGGCTGATCGACCACCCGGGGGTCGGGTTCGTCGTGCTGCGCTGCCGGGGGCACGGACCGGTCGCCTTCGGCGCCCAGGGCCGGATGTTCCTGGAGACCGGGGTGGTCGAGGGCACCAACCCGCTGCTCGGGTACGGCTCGCGGGCCGCCGCGGACCTGCTGCGCCACCAGCGGATGCACAACGTCGGCGACATCGTCGTCATGAGCCGGATCGACCCCGGCACCCGGGAGGTCGCCGCGTTCGAGGAGCTAGTCGGCTGCCACGGCGGGATCGGCGGGGACCAGACCCGGGCCGTGCTGCTGTACCCAGCGGGCTGGCCGGCCGTACCCGGCCCGCTCGAGGGCCCGGACGCCGTCCACCACCAGCTCGTCCGCTGGCTGGAACGGCTCGGGCTGCGCCGCGACCCGCTGCCCGCGCCCCGCCCGCCCCTTTCCGATCAGGAGAATGAGGTCCGATCAGGAGAATGAGGGTGGAAGTGGCTGCTGCAGCAACCGTTTGTTCCCTCGTTCGCGTGATTCGGCGATATTCAGGGATTCGCCGTGGGTGAGGACGCGCACCTCGGCGGGCAGGTCGGTGGCGGTGGCGGCCAGCCGGGCGAACTCGCGTCCGGGCTCGTGGAAACGGTCGGGACGCACCCGGTCGAAGCCGATCGGCCAGAAGGTCCCGTAGTGGATCGGTATCGCCACCGCCGGCCGGGCGGAGAGCGTCCGTGGGGAGACCGGCTGGACGGAGACCGCCGGTGCGGAGACCTTCGGTGCGGAGACCGTCGGCGGGGAGAGCGCTGGCGGGGAGAGCGCTGGCGGGCGGACCGGTCGCGGGCCCAGCGTTCGGCGGACCGCCTCGATCGCGCCGGCCGGGTCGAGATGCCCGGGGCCGAGGCTGGGCCCCCAGCCACCGACCGGGACGAGAGCGATGTCGATGCCGAGCGGGGCAAGATCGGCCATGGCGTCGTGCAGGGCGGTGTCCCCGGCGAACCACACCGTCCGGCTGCCGGTCACCACGAATCCGAGCGCCGGGCCACGATGGCGCGACCACGGCCCCCGCGAACCGTCGTGCTCGGCCGGCACCGCCAGCACGTCCAGACCGGTCATGTCATCACGGGAAGTCACCCGGACGCGGTCGCCGGGCACCATCTCCACGCAGCGCTCGGCGAGTGCCGGGTGCCGGCGGGCCAGCAGGGCGGCGCCGCCGCGCGGCAGAATGATCGGCACCGTCGGCGGGAGCAGCTTCAGCGACGGGATGTCGAGATGATCGGCGTGCAGATGCGAGACGACCGCGGCGTCGACCCGCGCGGCCTGCGCCGCCGGGCGCGCGCCGGCCCGCCGGCGCAGATGGGCGATACGCGGCCCGAACACCGGATCGGTCACCAGCCGCGTACCCGCGTCGGCGATCACAACCGTGCTGTGCCCCCACCAGGTGACGTCCACCCCACCAGTGTGCCCGCGGCGTGCCGTCGCTCGTGCGCTCCTCGCCGGGACCGCCGCCGACGCTCCCGGCCGCTGGCGGCTCATTCCGGCTCCGTGCCCCGGGTCCGAGGCGACAGATCCGTTGACACGATGGAGAAGAGGGACACGATGGAACGGAGGAAAAGAGCAGGTGGAGCACCTGGAACTGGGCGGCCTGGCCGCCGGCGCTCATCCCGGGGGCGGGGCCGTGGTGGGGAAGCGCGGGCCGGCGACGTAGAAGACGCCCTGACCGACCGTCCGCACCGAGCCGACGACCAGCACCCCGTCGTCCCGCAGCTCACCGAGCACCCTCGACGCCTGAACCGAGCGCAGCCCGCAGTACTCGATGAGGTCGCGTGTCCGCACCGCCCCCTGGTCACCGACCAGCTCCACCGCGAAGGGCTTGACCTCCTTCGGCGGAACGTCGAAGTAGGGCAGCCGGGCGGCGAGCAGCTCACGGGCCCGGTTGCCGAGCCGGAATCCACCGCCGCCCGTACCACCCGCGTGCACCGGAACGATCAGTGCCGAATCGTCGTCGACGATTTCGCGCCGGGCTCGGGCCAACGCCTCCGCCGCCTCTTCGGAGGTTTTCTGCAGCAGCGGGGCCAGCACCCGCTCGTCCGCCCGCGGATGGTCCAGGAGCCGGTGAATGATCAGCACGACGTCCACGTCGGCTCGCGCGTCGGCGCTCAACAACGAGGTCAGATCGGTGACCGGCTCCACCGGATCACCGCCGATCAGTACGCAGCGGACGCTGTCCACCGTCTGGGTGATCACTGGTGGCCGGTGGCCGAGCAGGATCATCTCCCGGTACATGCGGTCCACCCCGATCGCCTCCCGCTCGGCCAGCCGCAGGCTGCGCATGACGTTGGCGAGATGCGGATTGGCCGACCGGGATGTCGTGGTCAGGACGTTCGACGCGTCCACGCCCGGTGGGAAGCGTCCCGGTGAGGTGACGACGAGCTGGTCGCCCAGGTGCTCGATGGTGATCGGCTCCGGCCGTTCCCAGTCCCGGTGCATGATCGCGTTGACGATCGCCTCCCGGGCCGCGGCACCGGGGATCGCCTCGCCGATGCCCCGGGCGCCCAGGCGCACCGCGTGCACACGCTGGTTCGCCAGCCGGATGGAGAGCTCGATCTCGTTGAACTCGACCAGCAGCGGACGGCCGGGCTCGTCGAGGCGGATGAGCGCGTCGGCTCCCGGCCGGGCCCGCCGGACATAGTCGAGATGTGACTGCTGCCGGTCCGTCACCGCGAACAGCAGGGCCCCCGCGCGGGTCAGCGTCCCGGTCGTGGAGTCGAGAACCCCGAGAGCACGCAGCAGTTCCTCGTCCGGCCGGGACGTCAGGGCGACCCGGCTCGTCTCCTCAGCGGCCCGCAGCACCTGACGGGCCACCAGCAGGGCCGCTATGTCGACATCGTCGAACCGCATCGTCGTCGGCTCGGCCGACCAGTCGACGTGGCGGCGCACCAGAGCGGTGTGATCCACACTGCTCATCTCCACGCAGTGCGTGCCGACCCGGTGCTTGTACCGGCCGCCGGGGACCCGGTGCGCGGTCAGGCCCGCGCTGACGACGATGGTCAGCAGGCGTGCTCCGCTCGCCGCCGTGACCGCTTCCACGTCGACGGCCAGATGCGGATCGGTGAGCTCCCAGATGCGGTGCCGCAGCCATTCGGGGTTCAGCGCGGTACCCACGAACGCGGCCGGGCCGCCACGCTTGTCCTCGACTCCGACGATGACGACGCCGCCGCGGGCGTTCGCGAAGCAGCACGCGGAATCAGCAAGATCGCGAGCGGTCGGCTCGTGCTGGGTACCACCTGCCGTCGGCGGGCCGTTCACGGAGCGCCTGGACTGGTCTTCCTTGAAGTCCAACGTCTCGGTCTCGACATCACCGGCCCGGACGCCGGCATGGACAGCCGTGAGCGCCCTCGACGCCTCCGCGCGCCGGGGGTCCTGCCAGGAGGAAATCACAGCGAGGTCATCCATCGGCCATCGGATCGGTAGTTCATGGCCACGAATTATAGACCTACCCCTTCCAGGGCGGATGATCTGAACGTTCAGCGGCGTACGAACGGATTCCCGTGTTCTCGTGTGGTGACGGGGTAGACGAGAGCATCGATGGGCCACCATGAGATGCGATGTGTGGTCTCACAACAACGACGTCCCGCCGCCGGCCCGCATGGCGCTGTCCGCGCTCGCGACGCTGCCCACAGTGGTCCACCGATGATCATTCGGGTGCGACGGCGACGGCGACGGTGACGGCGTCCGCGGGTGCGAGCCGATGACGGTGCTGCGGGTGCCCCGGTGGCTGCGCCGGGGCGCCGCGGTCGTGATACTGGCACTGATCATCGAATACGCGGTGCTGCCGCAGCTTGCCGGTGCGCGCAAGGCGCTGGAGACGTTCTCCGACGTGGAGCCGCGCTTCCTGGTGCTCGGCCTGGTCCTGGAGGCGGCATCCCTGCTCGCCTACGCGATGCTGACCCGCAGTGTGCTCGCCCGGGAGGGCCGGCCGTCGCTGTGGACGCTGCTCCGGATCGACCTGACGACCCTCGGTGTCAGCCACATGCTGCCCGGCGGTGCCGCCACCGCGAGCGCGCTGCGCTACCGCCTGCAACGCGGCGCCGGGGTCGGCGCGTCCGAGGCGGTGTCCGCCGCGACGATCCAGGGCGCGGGCTCGGCGGTCGTCCTGAACGTGATCCTGTGGATCGGCCTGCTGATCTCCATCCCGACCCGGGGCGGCAACCCGATCTACGGCACGGCCGCGGCGGTGGGGACGTTACTGATCGCCATCGTCTTCGTCGGCGTGATACTTCTCACCCGGGGCAGTGAACGAACCGCCCGTGTCGTGCGTTCCGTCGCCCACCGCGCGCCGGGCCTGTCACCGGACGGCGCCGAACAGCTGGTGCGCACCTTTGCCGACCGGCTGCGGGTCCTCGGCGCGGACAGGCTCCTGCTCGCCAGGGCGACGCTGTGGGCGGCGGCGAACTGGCTGCTCGCAGCCTCCTCCCTGTGGGTGTTCCTGTACGCCTACGGCTACGCCGCGTCCGTGGACGGCCTGCTGGTCGCCTACGGGCTCGCCAACGTGCTGGCCGCCGTCCCGATCTCCCCCGGCGGGCTCGGGATCATCGAAGGGGTGCTCGTCCCCACCCTGGTCGGGTTCGGCTCGACCCGGGCTGTGGCGCTGCTGGGGGTCGTCACCTGGCGGCTGGCGAACTTCTGGCTGCCCATCCCGCTCTCGGCCGTGGCCTACCTGTCCCTGCGGACGGGGTCGCTGCGGCACCGCAAGCTGCCGCGGCAACGGCCGTGGAACGACCCGAGCACGATCAACGAGGAGATCCCGACCTGACAACCTGACGTGGGCAGCCATCCCGGCCGGATGTGTGACTGACAGATATCAGATCATCGCTCATAGTGTTTCTAGGTGGCCACCACCGGTCGCCCAGGAACCAACCGCCGAGGAGGCTCACGCATGTCCGCGACCTGGCCCCTGCAGAAGAACGGCAGCAGCGGCGAACCAGTACAGAGCATCCAGTACCTGCTACGCGCGCACGGATATTCGGTGGCAGTCGACGGCGTCTTCGGGCCGGCGACCGAGGCGGCGGTGCGCGCCTTCCAGTCGTCCGCCGGAATCGCGGTCGACGGCACCGTCGGTGACCAGAGCTGGCCGGCGCTCATCGTCACCGTTCGTGACGGCGACCGGAGCGAGAAGGGTGACGCGGTACGCGCCGTCCAGGACCAGGCGAACGCCCGGATCAGCGACCCCGGGGACTTCCTCCCCGTGGACGGCGTCTTCGGCCGGCGGACGGACGCCTGGGTACGCGACTTCCAGCGGCACGCTGGCATCACCGCCGACGGGATCGTCGGTCCTGTCACCTGGAACCGTCTCGTCAGGGACGAACCGGGCAACTGAACACGACCAGCCCGCGACCGGACGCGAACCGGTGGGCACCGGTGGGCACCGGCCCCGCCCACCGGCGCCGCCCCACCCGCCCGACGGCGACGCCGGCTCGGCTCAGCCCGGCGGTCAGGCCTGGATGGCCAGGCGGTTCGCGGGGCGGGGCAGGCCGTAGTGGTCGCGCAGGGTGCGTCCGGTGTACTCGGTGCGGAACAGGCCACGATGTTGCAGGATCGGTATCACCAGGTCGACGAAGTCCGTCAGCCCGCCGGGCAGGAACGGCGGCATGATGTTGAAGCCGTCGGCCGCGTCCTGGGTGAACCACTCCTCGAGCTGGTCGGCGACCTGTTCCGGCGTGCCGGCGAAGACGCGGTGCCCGCGGCCGCCGCCCAGCCTGGCGATCAGCTGCCGGAGGTTCAGTCCGTCGCGGCGGGCGAGCTCGCTGACCAGGGTGAACCGGCTCTTGTTGCCGTTGATGTCCCGCTCGTCGGGCAGGCCGGGCAGCGGCCCGTCCAGCGGGAGGCCGGTGAGGTCGACGCCGACCATGTTCGACAGCTGCGCCAGGCCGTACTCGGGGATCTGCAGCGCCGTGAGCTCCTCCTCCAGCTCCCGGGCCTGGGCCTCGGTGGCGCCGATGACCGGGCAGATGCCGGGAAGGATCTTCACGTCCTCGGGCGCGCGCCCGTAGCGGGCCAGGCGTGACTTGAGGTCCTTGTAGAAGGTCTGGCCGTCGGCGAGGGTCTGCTGGGCGGTGAAGACCGCCTCGGCGTACTGGGCCGCGAACTCCTTGCCGTCCTCGGACGAGCCCGCCTGGACCAGCAGCGGATAGCCCTGCGGGGAACGCTGGACGTTCAACGGCCCCTGGACGCGGAAGAACTCGCCGACGTGCCCCACCTGGCGAATCCTGCTGGTGTCGGCGTAGATCCCGCCCGCCCGGTCGATGATCGGGGCGTCGTCCTCCCAGCTGTCCCACAGCTTGGTGGCGACCTCGACGAACTCCCGGGCCCGGGCGTACCGCAGGCCGTGCTCAGGGTGCTCGTCCAGCCCGAAGTTTCGGGCCTCGTCGAGGCTGCCGGAGGTGACGATGTTCCAGCCGGCCCGCCCGCCGCTGATGTGGTCGAGGGAGGCGAACTTACGGGCGACGTGGAACGGCTCGTTGTAGGTCGTCGAGACGGTGGCGATCAGGCCGATGCGCTCGGTGACCGTGGCCAGCGCGGAGAGCAGGGTGACCGGCTCGAAGCCGCCCAGCACGTTGTACCGGACCTTGCCCCACAGCGCCAGCCCGTCGGCCAGGAAGAGGGAGTCGAGCCTGCCTCGCTCGGCCGTGCGCGCGAGCTCCTGGAAGTAGGCCAGGTCGGTGGCGCGTTCGGGCTGGGCCCGGGGGTGACGCCAGGCGGCGTCGTGGTGCCCGGCGTTCATCAGGAACGCGTTGAGGTGGAATTTCCGGTTGCCGGCGGCAGACATGACGTTCCTCTTTCCACGGGCGGCTTCCTACGGACAGGTGAACGGCTGCTCCGACGGAGCCGGCATCCGTGCGGGCGATCCACGGATGCCGGCCGCGTTGCCCGGCGCGACATTACGAGTTCGAGGTCACCCGCCACCTCGTGAAGCGCCGTTCCAGGGCGAGCAGGGCCTGGTTGATGACGAGGCCGACAGCCGCGACCGTGATGATCCCCGCGTACATCTCGGGGATCGCGAAGTTCGACTGGGCATAGTTGATCAGATAGCCGAGCCCGGCCTTGGCGCCGACCAGCTCGGCCGCGACGAGTATCAGGATCGCGTAGGCTCCGGCCAGCCGGACACCCGTGAAAATCGTCGGGACGGCGGCCGGAAGAATGACCTTCTGGAACAGCCGTACCGATGACAGCCCCATCGACCGTGCGGATTTCACGAGCAGGGGGTCCACACCCTGGACACCGCTGATCGTGTTCAGCAGCACGGGCCAGACGCAGGCATAGACGATGATGGCGATCTTCGAGGTCTCACCCAGCCCGAAAATCAGCACGAACACCGGCAGCAGGGCCAGCGGAGCGGTGTTGCGGAAGACCTCGAGCACCGGGTTGAGGAACTGGGCCACCAGCCGGAACCAGCCGATGAGCAGTCCCAGCGGCAGCGCGATCAGGATGGCGATGGCAAAGCCGCTGGCCGCCCGGGTGAGGCTGGCGGAGGTGTGCTCCCACAGGTCACCGCTGCGAAGCAGCGCCACCCATTCGTCGGCAACCTCGGAGAAGGGCGGCAGGAACACACGGTCGACCACCCCGAGCCGCGGGAGCGTTTCCCAGGCCGCCAGCAGGATCAGAATTCCCACCACCCGGCGGGAGAGCCCGCCGGCGATCCGGCCGGCCCTGGACAGCCAGCCGCGGCGAGCGGCGGCGGCCGGTGACGCGGCAGCTGGGGAAAGCCGGCTTCCGGCCTCGGTACGGGTGTCCTCAACGATGGCCAACGCTGGTCACTTCCTTCTCCGCCTGTCCCGCGTGCCCCTCCGCCTTTGTGTGCCCGCCGGGCCCGGCGGGCCCGGCGGGCCCAGTGAGCCCGGCGGCCTTCGTGGGCGCCGTGCCGGCCGCACCGCGGCGGGCCGGCCCGCCGCCGAAGGATGCCCGCTCACCTGCCGACTGTTCGTCACGTTCGGCCTGCTGAGCTCTGGCCACCTCCTCGCGCAGCAGCTCCCAGACCTCGTGCCGGTAGCGGACGAAATCGGGATCGGAACGCAGGTCGGTCCCGTCCGCGCGGGCGGTGATGGGGATGTCGACGATCTGCTTGATCCGGCCGGGCCGGGAGGTCATCACCGCGACCCGCTGACCGAGATAGACGGCCTCGTCGATGCCGTGGGTGACGAAAAGAATCGTCTTGCCGGTCTTGGCCCAGATCCGCAGGAGCTCGTCCTGCAGGGTTTCTCTGGTCTGGGCGTCCAACGCGGCGAAAGGCTCGTCGAGCAGGAGGACCGCCGGGTCGTAGGCCAGGCTCCGCGCGATCGCCACCCGTTGTTTCATACCACCCGACAGCTCGTGGGGATATCGATGTTCGAAACCGCTGAGCCCGACGAGGTCGAGGTAGTGCCGGGCCAGGGCCGAACGTTGCGACCGCGCCACCTTCTTGGCCTCAAGGCCGAATTCGACGTTGCCGAGGGCGGTCCGCCACGGGAACAGCGCATACTGCTGGAAGACGATCCCCCGGTCGAGGCCGGGGCCGGTGACCGGGCTGTCGTCGACGAGGACCTGACCATCGCTCACGCTGGTCAGTCCGCCGAGGATGTCCAGCAGGGTGGACTTCCCGCAGCCGCTGGGGCCGACCAGGGCCAGGAACTCGCCGCTGCGGATGCGCAGGTTCACGTTGTCGACCGCGGTGAACTCGCTGACGGTGTTGCGGAGATTTCCGTGATCGCGGACGGCGAAATTCTTCGTGACGTTCCTGAATTCTATCGTGCTCATTGCCGATCATCTCTCGGTGTCGGTGAAGGATGGTTCCCGGTGCCACGACGGCTGGGACGGCTGGGCACCGGGAATCCCGCGTCCGGAGCGGGGCAGCGGCTCGGTTCCGCCGGGAACGGCTCCGTCAGGAGGGCACCCGGAACGGGTTGAAGTCGTTGGTGAAGAGCTCGGCCGGGGTGATGTCCTTCTTCAGCTGGCCGTTCGCTTTCAACCAGCCGGTCCACCGGGTGAAGTCGGCGTCCGCGATGAGCCCGCCCCGGCCGGCGACCCCGTATCCCTTGAAGTACTGGATGGCGGTTGCGTCCTCCTTGCGGTCACGCTTGGCGATGATGTCCTTGAAGCGGGCGATGACCTGGTCGCGAGGAGTCGTCCTGGACCATTCGACGGCCTTGCCCACACCCTCGACGAACTGCCTGGTCGTCGTCGGGTTCTTCCTGATGAAATCCTCGCGGAGCACGTAGCTGCCAGCCGTGAACGAACCGAAGAGGTCGTAGTCGCTGAACAACGGGTGAATCCCGCCCCGGGCCAGCGCCTTGTCCCGCAGAATTCCGCCGAGGACCGCGACGTCGATCTGCTTCTCGCGCAGCGACTGCTCGGTGTTCACCGGCGGGACAACCGTCGGTATCACTTTTTTGATCTCGTCCTGGCTGAGACCGCCCCGCTTGAGGTATTCGTCCAGGATTGCCTCGTAGTGCGCGCCCAGCGTGTTCATGCCGATTTTCTTCCCGAACAGGTCACGAGGTGACGTGATCGGGCTCCCGTCGAGAACGTAGAAGCCGCCGAAGGTGTTCTGGTCGATTCCGTAGCTACCGACCACCGATTTGATCGGCGAGCCCGCGGCGATCAGCTTGATGATTGCCCCGTTGAACGCGCTACCGAAGTCGACGTCACCGGTGGCGGTCGACTGGATGTCCTGCGGGCCGCTGATCGTGTTACCGATCCACTTGAGCTTTATGGGGCCGAGGTAGCCGAGATCCGCGGCGAGCTCGACCGGTGTGACCTGGCCGACGGAGCCCTGATAACGCAGTTCGGTCTGTTCGGTCCTGGCGGCATCGCCGCCGTCGCTCTGCCCGCAGGCCGCCAGAATCAGCGTCGCTACCAGGGCGACGGCTGCTGGCAGCACCCCCGGTCGGCGTCGAATGGCACGTCGAACACTGCGCTGCATGGTGAGGTCGAATTCCTCTCGGGTTTGTCTGCGGACCGGTCAGCGGCCGGCACGGTCCCGGGCGGCGGCGGAGCGACATCGATCGACGGTACCGTTGGAATAAACTGTCAGATCACAGTTGTACGCGACACGAAGATGACCGCCGCAGAAAATCGGGGCGACGCTGCCGGCGCGGCACCCGCCTGCCGGAACAGCGGAGATAAGACCAGCGGGAAGAAAAGGCGGAACGGACGCGGAATACATGCCGGGCCGCGCCGGCCGGCCGAAGAGAACAGCGGGTCAGGCGGAACACATGGCGCTGGCGACGCGGAGGAAATCCACCGCACGCCGGACTGACAGGCCGATATCCCTTGGCATGTTGTGCACTATGTCAGTCTACAAGCCGGGTTGTCAACAAGTTGACCAAGAATTCCGCGCGGCGTCAGGCACGCGGACAAGAACGTAGCCGTCCGGCTACTTTGAGAATCTGATTATTTTCCGAGAATGCCTAATTCCAGACACGCCGCGTGACGCTTATTCAGGGGGATGGTTCCGGCCGGGCGGGGCCACCCGGCCGCCGGCGGCCCGGGCTCACCGGCGGCCTGGCCACGGGATCGGCGAGTTCGCCCCGGCACCCGCACCGTCAGCACCGACAGCCCTGCCGGCACCGACGACACCCACCCGTATCAGCGGCACCGGCGGGACCGACGCCCGTACCGCCACCGCCACCGCCACCGCCATCGGCACCGCCACCGGCACCAGCGATGCCGGTGGCGGCCCGGGCTCGCGATGGCTTGCCCAACGGTGCATCGCGATATATCGTGAGCGTACGCGATACAACGACTGGAGAATTATCATGTACGCACCGGAATTTCCTGGACCATGGTCCTGGGGCCACGGCAGGCATGGCAGCCGCGGCTCCGACCGCCTCCGGGCAGTGGCCGCCGACGATCGAGGCGGCTGGCACCACGGCAGGCACGGTGGATACGGCGGGCCCGGCAGGCATGGCGGGCCCGGCGGCGGCGTCCCGTTCGGCCCTGGCGGTGTCCCGTTCGGCCCTGGCGGCATCCCGTTCGGTCCCGGCTTCCCCGGGCCGGGCTTCCCCCCCGGCCCCGGCTTCGGTCCCGGCGCCCGGGGCTTCTTCCCCGGCGGCCGCGGCCGCGGCGCGAAGGTCAGGCGCGGCGACGTCCGGGCGGCTGTCCTCGCCCTGCTCGCGGAGGCACCGATGCACGGCTATCAGATCATCAACGAACTCACCGAACGCAGCCAGGGCGCCTGGCGGCCGAGTCCTGGCTCGGTCTACCCCGTCCTGCAACTGCTCACCGACGAAGGGCTCGTCCACGCCGAGGAAAGCGACGGCAAGCGGGTGTTCCACCTCACCGACGCGGGCCGTGCCCACACCGACGCCCACGCGGACGAGCCCAAGCCCTGGGAGACCGCCGCGGCCGCCGCCAACCACGACCTGACCGACCTGCGGTCGCTGGCGTTCGGCGTGGGCGCGGCCGTCGTGCAGGTCGCCCAGACCGGCAGCGACGCCCAGCTCCAGGCCGCCCGGAAGATCCTCGTGGATGCCCGGCGGGCGCTCTACCGCATCCTCGCCGAGGACTTCCCCACCGGACCGGATGACAGCGAAGCCGCCGGGGACGACGGCCGGCCGGGCTGACCCGGCCCGCCCGGCCGCGAGCGGCCTCGGCCGATACCCGCTAACGCCCCCGGTAGCTCCACCCGGCATGGTACGGAGTGTCGGTTTCACCCCCAATAGCCCCAGGTGATGGGATGGGCACAGTTTTCTTTGGGGGGAAGGGGCACTTCTGCCATGCGGAAGCTGGGCTCTGGCTACGTCCTGCACGAACCGATCGGCCGCGGCGCGTTCGGCCAGGTCTGGCGGGGATCCACGGTCGACGGCGACCGCCCGGTCGCGGTGAAGGTGCTGCGCGGGGAACTCGCCGACGATCCCGAGGTCGTCGCCAGGTTCGTCCAGGAACGCTCCATGCTGCTCGGCTTCAGCGACCCACACCTGGTCACCGTCCGGGACCTCGTCGTCGAAGGCGACACCCTGGCGATCGTGATGGACCTCGTCAACGGTGTCGATCTGCGGGTCTACCTGCGTGAACGCGGCACACTCGAGGTGGCCACGGCGGTCGCCCTGACCCGCCAGGTGCTGCGCGCGCTGAGCACCGTGCACACGGCGGGGGTCGTCCACCGTGACCTCAAACCCGCCAATGTGCTTGTCGACGTCACCGATCCCGACGATCCGCAGGCCCGCCTGACCGACTTCGGGGTCGCCCGGCTGGCGCACGGGCCGTCCCTGACCCGCCTCACCGGGATGATCGGGACGCCGATGTACATGGCGCCGGAACTGGCCCACCGGGAGCACGCGCAGCCGCCGGCCGATGTCTACAGCGCGGGAGTCATGCTGTACGAGCTCCTCGCCGGCCACCCGCCGTTCTCCGCCCCGCACCCGGTCGCGCTCCTGCGCGCCCACATGGAGGACGCGCCGCAGCCCATACCCGGCCTGTCACCGGCACTGTGGGATGTGATCGCCGGCATGCTCGCCAAGGCGCCGGCGCGGCGTCCGACGGCGGACGCGGTCGAGCGGGCGCTGGCCGAGCTGGCGGCGTCCGGCTTCCAGCCCGTGGCCGCGGCCGCCGTCCCCGCGCCGGGCGGCGCCGCCGTGCCGGGTGCTGCCGTGCAGGACGTCTCCGCCGCGGGCGGTGCCGTGCCGGGCGCCTTCGTGCCGGACGCCGCCGCGGGCGCCTTCGTGCCGGACGGCGCCGCGGGCGCCTTCGTGCCGGACGGCGCCGGTGTCGGTGCCATCGGTCCCGCGGCCGGCGGCGGGGCCGGCCAGGGCGCGGCCGCGCCGCTGCCCGGGGACGCGACGATCGTGGCTCCGCGGCGGGCGGGCGATGCCGCCGTGCCCGGGGCCGTGCCGCCCGTCGACCGCCCCTGGAGCACCCCGCCGGCGGCGGCCCCGGATGTCAGCCAGGCGCCCACCGCCGTCGCCCACGTACCGTCGCTGGACGGCACGGCGCCCGCGTACTCCGGGCGGGCGGGCGCATCCGCCCCACCGCCGCCCGGCGCGCGGCCGTTCGGCCAGTGGCCGGACAGCGCCCTGGGCGGGCCGGCCCGACCAGCCAGGCGCCGGCGCCTTCCCCCGGCTGTCCTCGCCGCCGTCGCCGCGGTCGCGTTCCTGGCCGTGGGTACCGGTGCCCTGCTGTGGGCCGTCGGTGACGACAGCGAGGCAACCGTCAGCGCGCGCCCGGCGACGACGTCGCACGGCGCCACCACGGCGCGGGCGGCCGGCCCCACCGCGGCGCCGCCGACGCAGAGCCCGGCGTCGGCGGCGCCGTCCACCGCACCGCCGGACACGCCCCCCAGCGCGCAGGCAGCCGCCGGCACCAGCTCGGACGGCGCCGGCTCAGGCGACACCGTCCCGGCGGACGCGGCCGGCGCCCGCAGGCCGGCACCGGCCGCCGGACGCTCCGCCGCGGCCGCGCCGCCACCGGCGGCGCCGGCACCGGCGCCGAAGAGCTACGACATGCCGGCCGGATTCCCGGGCTCGTGGTCCGGGACGGTCAGCCAGCCCGGCTCGACCGCATACACGGTGAAGATCACTCTGACCAACGGTGACATCGGGGAGAACGTGGGCCGGGCCTCCTACCCGGATCTCGGCTGCATAGCCGATCTCTATCTGACGGACGTGGCCGGGTCGACGATCCGGGTCCAGGGACGGCTGGTGGTGAACTCGTACAACGCCTGCGTGGCGGCAACGCTCGATCTCGGTCTGCGGTCGAGCTCGTCGATGAACTATCTCGCGCAGTCACCGGGACTCGACGGCAGCGGCAGCGCGCTCCTCTACCGCTGACCCGCGCTGTTGATGATCTCCAGCCGCCGCACACGAAGGCGCTCGACGTCGAGCGTCGCGATCTGGAGGCTGCCCACCCGCGCCCGTCGGACCGCCAGCCGTCCGATCGCGAGCGCGCCCACGGCGAGGGCGCCCAGCGCCGTCGCGCCGAGGGCCAGCGCCCCGACGGCGAACGCGCCCACCGCCTTCGCCCCGGTGGCCACGACCACGCCGCCGGAGGCGGCAGGCACGATGTCGCCGGTGGCCTCGGATTCCTCACCGGCGGTGGATTCCTCACCGGTGTCCCGGGAAGTCGGCCGGCTGGCGGGCTGCGTCAGGTTGCTCATCCTGTCGAGAGTAGAGCCTTCCCGTGGGCTGTCGAGTTTTCCACCGGCCGGCCCGGTGGCTACTCGACGGTAGGTTGTGCCCAGGCTTTCCGACCGCCCAGTATTCGGATATTCACGACCCGGCTGTCGCGTGACGAGCCACCCCGCGACGCCCGTTCGCGATGCCCACCGGCGCGGCCTGGCGCCATCCGGACCAGACGAACCAGGAGGGAGTCCGATGATGGACGGGCTCGAAGTGAAAGCCGCCGCGGACGGCGACACCGCCTCCACCGACGACCGCACGGCCCGCTCCGGTGATGCCGGCGCGACCCATGTCGCCAGCCCCGCGGACGGGCGGACCGGGCGGCGGCAGCCGATCCCGCTGGAGCCGTACCTGTTCGCCGAACCGCCGGCACAGCCGCTGGTGTCACTGCGCGTCGAACGCCACGGCGCGGTCGTCCGGGTCACGCTGCTCGGCCCGGGCAAGGGCAACACCCTGGGCGCGGACTTCTGGCGTGAGCTCCCGCAGGTGTTCACCGCCCTGGACGCCGACGACACCGTGCGGGCGGTGGTGCTCACCGGCTCCGGCAGCCACTTCTGTTACGGCCTGGACCTGGCGCTGCTGGCCGAGCTGGGCGACATCGCGGGCGACGGCGACGGCGGCCTGGCCCGGTTCCGCACCGGTTTCCTCCACCGGCTGCGTTCCATGCAGGACGCGCTGGACCTTGTCGCGTACAGCCGGAAGGCTGTCGTCGCCGCGGTCAGCGGCTGGTGTGTCGGCGGCGGGGTCGATCTGCTGGCCGCGTGCGACGTCCGGTACGCCAGCGCCGAGGCGCTGTTCAGCATCCGGGAGGTGAAGGTCGGCGCGGTCGCCGACCTGGGCAGCCTGCAGCGCCTGCCCGCCATCATCGGGGACGGGCACCTGCGGGAGCTCGCGCTGACCGGCAGGGACATAGACGCCGCCCGCGCCGAGCGGATCGGCCTGGTCAACGATGTGCTGCCCGACCCGGCCGGCGCGCTCGCCGCCGCGCACGCCTTCGCCGACGAGGTGGCGGCCAACCCACCGCTGGTCGTACAGGGCGTCAAGGACGTCCTGGGCAATGCCCGTTTCGCCGCGGTCGAGGCCGGGCTGCGCTATGTCGGGGCCTGGAACGCCGCGTTCCTCCATTCCCACGACCTCGCCGAGGCGGTGACGGCTTTCAGACAGCGGCGGCCGCCACGGTTCACCGGCCGATGATCTCGGTTCCCCGCGCGCGCCACGAGCCGCCAGCAGGCCCCGGCACGGACGTCACCCGGCCGCGCCGGCCCGGCGGGCAGGCGGGCAGGCGGAACCGCCTCGCTCATATACCGGATCGTCGTCCCTGGGACGGATAGGCTGACGCAACGGCAGCGTCCGGCCGCGGCCACGTCCGTGCCGGGCGGAGGGGGCGCCCGCGTCGGGCGGAGCGGGCATCGTCGGCTGGTGGTCCCGGCCGGATGCCGGCTCGGCGGCCAGATGTTAAGAGCGGGCCCCGGCCAGCGGTCCGGCCGGGAGGGCCCAGCCCGGAGCCGACGGTCGGGAGGACGGTGCGGACGGCATGCCAATGATGTGCGCGGTCACGTTTTCGCCACGTGGACGGCTCTACTACGCCGATCCCGGACCATACTCGCCGAAGGTCGGGGACAAGGTTCTCATCCCCACCGACGCCGGCCCCGAGGTAGCCGAATGCATGTGGGCGCCGCAGTGGGTCAGCGACGACATCGGCGGGCTTCCGGTCCTGGCGGGAATGGCGCAGACGGCCGACGTCGAACAGCACGCGGCCTCCCGGCGACGCCGGGCGCAGGCGCGCGTCACGGCAAAGCGGCTGATCCGCGAGCACGAACTGCCCATGAAAGTCGTGGGTGTCGACCACATCCCGGCCGAGAACATGTTCACGATCTATTTCACCGCCGACCACCGGGTCGACTTCCGAGGCCTGGTACGCGACCTCGCCCGTACCCTCGCGGCCCGGATAGACCTGCGCCAGCTCTCCGCCCGGGACAGCGCACGCATCCAGGGGGGAATCGGCTCCTGCGGACGTGACCTGTGCTGCGCCACCTTCCTCACGGACTTCGAGCCGGTCAGCATCCGGATGGCCAAGGACCAGGATCTCCCGCTCAACCCCATGAAGATAAGCGGTGCCTGTGGCCGGCTGATGTGCTGTCTGCGCTACGAACATCCGCTGTACGAACAGTTCAAGGCCGAGGTCCCGGCCGTGGGCGCCCGGGTGAGCACACCCGACGGCGACGGGCGGGTCGTCTCCCACGACATACCGCGTGACCGGGTCGTGGTCAGGCTGGACGCCGGTGGCGGGCGATGCGCGTGCAGCCGGGCGAGCGTCTGCGGCTCACGCAAGGAGTACGAGGCAGCCCATCCCGGGCCGGGCACGGCCCCGGGCGGAGCGGACGCCCTGGCGAGACAGCCGGGCGCCGCCGAGAGCCCGGACGCCAGAAACCCGGCCCCGGCCCCGGACAACAGTGGGGACGCGGCGGGGACAGTGCATCCGATGGTGCCCGGCCCGGCGGCCCCACCGCTGGCCACGCCGGACCAGGCCGTCGCGCACCCGGCCCCGGCGGTGGCAGCCCCGGCGGCGCCGCCACCGGACAACGCCCGGACCCGGCGCCGCCTGCGCCGGCAGGCATCCCGTGACACGGACAACAGCCAGCCCGCCCCGGAGGCCTCCCCGCCCGGGCAGCACCCCGGCGGCCGTTGACCCGCCGCCGGGCGGCGATGAGATCACGGATCGAAGCGGTATCCCATACCACGCAGGGTCGTGACGAGCCGACGCTGCGGTGGACGTCCCTCGACCTTGGTCCGCACCCGGCGGACATGCTCGGTGACGGTCGCCGGATCCTGGAAACGTGTGCCCCAGACCTGTTCCAGCAGTTCTTCACGGCTGAAAACCCGGCGGGGGTGGCTCGCCAGGAAAGCGAGCAGCTCGTATTCACGCGCGGTGAGATCGACGCGCTCGCCGGCGACCGCGACCTCCCGGGCACGCAGGTCGATGGAAACGTCTCCGTAGACGAGCGGGTCGTTCCCATCGCTGGTGCGCTGCGGTGGTGGCTCGACGGGGCGACGGCGCAGCCTGGCCCGTACCCGTGCCACGAGTTCCCGCAGGGAGTACGGCTTGACCACGTAGTCGTCGGCCCCGAGTTCCAGACCGACGACCCGGTCGACCTCCTCGGCCCGGCCCGTCAACATGATTACAGGTACTTCGCTGGTCTGCCGCAGCCGGCTCAGTACAGCGAAGCCATCCATACGCGGCATCGCGACGTCAAGCACTACGAGGTCGATTTCGGTCGTCTGGAAAAGCTTGAGCGCGGTCTCGCCGTCAGCCGCCTCGAGCACCCGATAGCCGAACCGTTCAAGGCTGCGGGCAAGCGCAACCCGAGAAGCTTCGTCGTCCTCGGCGACGAGCAGGGAAGCCCCCCTCGTTGCTGTTGCAGTTGCGTCCCCGGTCATGGCCGAAACCCTACGCAAGCTCTCCGGAACCGCTGCGAGCGGGGTATCGGTATGTGCGAGGAACCCCGATTTCGGCACGTTACAGTAGTGCAACGGCTACTTATTGTCAATGAAAGGACATCGGAGACACACGGGACCGGGAGCCCTCGACGACTCCCGGCCTCGACCCGGCCGCAACATGAAAGAAACATGATCTTCCTGCCCTCACCCCTGAACGATCACCCATACCGTCGCATCCACATCAGCGGGATTCGCCGGGCCGCCGAACCGCCGGAGAGCGACCGGCAGGACCACCCGGACCGGTCTGGCATACTCGGTGAGGCTGGATTCCTCGGGGTGCCGGCAACGCGGGAAGATTCACGATCAGAAGATTTATGATCAAGAGGTTCGTGATCCTACCGCCGGTCAGCCCGTGGAGCCAGTAACACGCCGGAGTAGCTCAGTGGCAGAGCAATCGCCTCGTAAGCGATAGGTCGCGGGTTCAATCCCCGCCTCCGGCTCAGACCCCCTCTGACCAGGGCGGGACCAAGCTAACAGCGATCACGTTGAGATAGCTCACGGTCGGCGACCTATCAACTCATGCGATCAGGCGCCGTACCGGATGGGTGGACGTCCGACGCGCTCGGCGAGCATGACACCATC
The DNA here is from genome assembly GCF_982290645.1 of Protofrankia sp. CiP1_Cm_nod4. Lineage (NCBI taxonomy): Bacteria > Bacillati > Actinomycetota > Actinomycetes > Frankiales > Frankiaceae > Protofrankia > Protofrankia sp. CiP1_Cm_nod4. Next base: position 20,151 of record NZ_CEVIVC010000015.1, on the reverse strand, counting down.
GCGACCCGCTCTCGGGCCGAGATGGTCCACATGTCGGCTGGCTGCCGTCGGCCTCCACAGCATCTACGGAACCGGTAGTCCGGCCGGCCCGACGCGTCGCCGATGCGGCCATCCGGCGGGTGATTTTTCTTTGAGAAGCCCGGTCGTTCGCGCGACGGACGCGGACGGGAGCACGGTGCGGCCAGCCGGCCGAGGGGGCGCGCCGTGCGACAATCGATCTCATGAGCGTGGATGTCACGATCCCCCCGTATGGGGTGCGCAACCGGGTTGAGCGTACGGCCCCGGCCATCCGGGCCGCACTCAGGCCCGATCAGCGCGTCGACTTCGAAGCCGAGTTCCACGCGGCCGTCATCGAAGTCGATGACGCCATCGACCTGGCGCCACTACTCCGAGTCATCGACCGCTGGTGGCCCTGGGCCGTGCTCGCGGCCAATCCCGAGATCCAGGCGGGTGCCACCGAAGACCGACGCCGGCTTGCCGCTGGCGACCTGTCCGTGCTTGGAGGGACCACGACCTACCCCCACGCAGACAGCACGAGGAAATAAGAGATCTATGGCCCGGTACACGGTCCGTTGGCTGACCTACGCCGAACAGCTACGAGACAGCCTGCCACCTGCGGGTCGTCGTGAACTTGACCAGCTGCTGGACCAGCTGACCGCCGACCCCAGGCAGCACAGCACCTGCGACAAGTACAGCGAACAGTGGACCGCTGCTTTCGGCGCCTACGGAGTCCTGCTCTACAGCATCGAAGATAATCTTCATACGATCACTGTGCTCCGCGTGACCTGGAGTGGCTGATCAGGGCACCGGCTCCATGACCCGGGAACAGGTCGTGGGCGCTGTTGCCTGACTCCTGGACCGCATCGGGGATGCGGTCCAGGAGTCAGGCGCCCATGCGCCGGACGGATCCTCCGCAACGGAAGACGTCCGGGTGCCGCTCCGCGGATCCCGAACGAACCCGCGGTCCGGCGAACCGGTCAGGCCGACCTGACCTCCGGGGCGGGGTGCCCCGGGACGTCCAGGGCGGCGGCGTCCGGCACGGAACCGTCGTGGTGCCCCTGCGCGGCGGCATCCTCCTCCTCGCGCCGGATCGAGGCGAGAATCTCCCGCTCCGCGTCGGCGCGGCCGACCCACGACGCACCCTCGACCGACTTGCCCGGCTCCAGGTCCTTGTAGACCTCGAAGAAGTGCTGGATCTCCAGCCGGTCGAACTCCGGAAGATGCCTGATGTCCCGCAGGTGCTCCTGCCGGACGTCCGCGACCGGCACGCACAGCACCTTGTCGTCGGGGCCCTTCTCATCGCTCATCTGGAACATGCCGATCGTCCGGCACCGGACCAGGCAGCCCGGAAAAGTCGGCTCCTCCAGCAGGACGAGCGCGTCCAAAGGATCACCATCTCGACCCAGCGTACCCTCGATGAAGCCGTAGTCCGAGGGATAGTGGGTGGATGTGAACAGCATCCGGTCGAGCCGGATCCGCCCGGTGTGGTGATCCATCTCGTATTTGTTCCGCTGCCCTTTCGGGATCTCGATGGTCACATCGAACTCGAGGTCCACTCCATCCCCTGTCGTGTCTGTGGGCGCGTCCCGTCCGGAGCGCCCTTGTGTTGTGTACTTGTTACCAGTGTCAGCATCCACGTACGTCACCTCGAAGGTCGCGAGCCGATCCGGCGGTGACGATTCACTGTCAGGGCGGGAGCCCACGGTGAAATCCGCCGGGGCTGGGTCAGCCCAGGGTCCACCCGGGAAGGCATTCCCCACGATGGCGGCCCGACCCCGGCCCGCGGCCGGCGGGCCCGTGAGCCACGGGCCGCACGGTCATGCTTTTCCACGCCCGCCCTTCCCTCCCCGGGGCTGCCGCCGGTTCCGGGAACACGCCGAATCACCACGGCCGATCCGGGAGATCCGCAGCGGCCACATCCCCCCGGCCGCGGGAGCGCGCTGGTGGCGAAAAACATAACCACGTGGCCGTCGGCCACAGGCGCAGCCATCAGCCACAGGACATAGTCTCCCGCACGTGACCCCTCCGATGCCGGGCCGGGTCGGTGGGCTCACCGCCATCGCCACCGCGCTGCTCGCCGGTCATCTTTCCGTTCCGCCCACGGACAGCCCGGGCATCGTGCCCGCTCCGCGGCCCGCGGCCGCGCCCTTCCCCGCCCTGGACCCGACGCTACGGGTCGCCGACCCCGCGGCGGTCAGCGCCAGGCTCACCCGTCCGCTCGCCAACCCGGCGCTGGGCAGCCCGGTGGGGCTGGTCATCGACGCGCTGTCCGGAACGACGCTGTTCGACCGCGGGTCGACCACCGCGGTGGCCCCCGCGTCCACGCTGAAGACCGTGGTCGCCGCGGCCGCGCTGACGACCTTCGATGCGCGCACGACCCTGACGACCCGGGTCTTCCACACCCCGCCGGCCACGCCGGGCGGCCCGGTGCCGGACGGCCAGGTGGCAGCCAGCACGGTGGGAGCCGTCGGCGCGGACGGCACCGGGGCGGCGGGCACACCGCCACCTGCCGCCGCCCCGCCCGGAGGCACGCTGTGGCTGGTCGGCGCGGGTGACCCGACCCTGACCGCCGCGACCGGGCCGGCCGGCTACCCGGCCCCGGCCCGCCTGTCGGAGCTGGCCGCCCAGGTCCGGGCGGCCGGCATCACCGAGGTCGACCGGCTGGTCGGCGACGGGACGCTGTTCACCGGGCCGTCCACCGCGACGGGATGGCGCGACAGCTATGTCACCGATGGCAATGTCACGCCGGTGTCCGCGCTCGAGGCCGACGGCGGCCGCACGACTCCCGGCGCGACCGGCCCGCGCAGCGCGACGCCCGACCTGGCCGCGGTGAACGCCTTCGCGGCGGCGCTGCGCCGGGCCGGTGTGCGGGTCGCGTCGACCGGGGTCGGCGCCATGCCCGGCGGCTCCGGCAGTACCGACGGCTCCGGTGGCCCCCGGCAGGTCGCCGAGGCCCACAGCCCGCCGGTCCCGTTGCTGGTCGAACGGATGCTGACCTACTCCGACAACGACCTGGCCGAGAGCCTGGGACGGCTGGTGGCCCACGCCCGTGGCCTGCCCGCGTCGTTCGACGGCGCCACCCGGGCGGTGCTCGACGTCCTGCGGGAGCTCGGGGTACCGACCGCCGGCGCGAACCTGGCGGACACCAGCGGGCTGTCGACAGCGAACCAGATCGCCCCGGCGACGCTGGTGGCGCTGCTGCGGACCGCCGTACTGCCCGGGCACCCGCAGCTGCGGACCCTGCTCACCGGGCTCCCGGTCGCAGGCTTCTCCGGGACGCTGGGTGACCGGTACAACGCGCCCGACACCCGCGCCGGTGCCGGCGACGTACGCGCGAAAACGGGCAGCCTGCGTATCGTGACAAGCCTTGCCGGCCAGGTCGTGGACACCGACGGCCGGCTGCTGCTGTTCGGCTTCTTCGCCCCGGTCGAGGAGGCCGGAAGCACCCGGGCCGCCCTCGACCAGGTCGCCGTCGCGCTCGCCTCGTGCGGGTGCTGAGCGGATGCCGGTACGGATGCGCGATGCCGATGCCGATGCCGAGCGCACGTGGATGCCGCGGGCGTCCGCAGACGCGCGGCGCCACGGCGCCGGCCGCCCGGACGGAGGCCGCGTGCCCGGGGCCGGACACCCGGCACCGGCGGCGGGCCGGCCAGCCGGCCGGGGAAACATCCGGAAGGTGGTGGTCGTCCGGAAAAATCACCCGACGGTGACGCGGAAATGGTCGACGGTGACCGGCGGATGGCAACGATAAAGCTGTCATCCCCAGGGAGAGGACATAGGCTGGCGGATGTGGACGCCGAGCCAGTCGACTGGGACCTCGCCGTAGCGACCGCGCGGCGGCTTGTCCGGCCAGGCCCGCAGCTGCCCCGCGCCGAAGCGGACGCGGTGGTCGCGGACCTGCGGCGGCTGGCCGTCGAGGCGGAAGGCCATGTCCAGGCCTACACCCGGCTGGAACCGGCCGGTCCGGCCACGCCGATCGCCGTGGTGGACCGTCCGGAGTGGGTCCGTTCGAACGTCGCCGGCCTGCGGGTGATCGCCGGGCCGCTGCTGGGCAAGCTCGCTGACCGGGAGCGGGGCCGGCTGTCCTCGGCTGTCGGACGCACCGTCACCGGCGTCCAGCTCGGCACCGCCCTGGCCTATCTCGCGGGCAAGGTCCTCGGGCAGTACGAGGTCTTCCTCCCGCCCGAGCAGGCCGGGACGGCCGGCTCCGCCCCGGGCGCGGCCCCGGGCGCGGCCGCCGGGGAACCGGCCGGTGCCCTCCGCAAGGATCCGGCCGCCGGGGCGGAGGCGGACTCCCCCGCTCGGTCGATCGTCGCGCAGGCCGGGCGCCTGAGCCTGGTCGCGCCGAACATCGCCCACGCCGAGCAGACGCTGGGGGTCGACCCGCGCGACTTCCGGCTGTGGGTCTGCCTGCACGAACAGACCCACCGCACCCAGTTCACCGCCGTCCCGTGGCTGCGTCAGCACCTGGAGAACGAGATCGGCGCGTTCATCGAAGCGACCGATCTCGATCCGGAGGTGCTCGCCGAACGGGTGAAGTCGGCCGTCAGCGCCGTGCGCGGCGCCGTGCTCGACCGCGGGCCGAACGCGCCGAGCATCGTCGAGGCGCTCCAGACGCCCGCCCAGCGCCAGGTCCTGGACCGCCTCCAGGCGCTGATGACCCTCCTGGAGGGGCACGCCGACCAGGTCATGGACGCGGTCGGCCCGAAGGTCGTGCCGACCGTCACCGAGATCCGGACACGTTTCGACAGCCGGCGTGGCGGTGGTTCGCCGATCGACCGGTTCGTCCGCCGGCTGCTCGGGCTGGACCTCAAGCTCCAGCAGTACCGGCAGGGTGGCGCGTTCGTGCGGGCTGTCGTCGCCGAGGCCGGGGTGGACGCGTTCAACCTGGTCTGGGAGTCCCCCGAGACGCTGCCGACCCGCGCGGAGCTGGTCGATCCGGTTGCCTGGATGCAGCGGGTGCTGGGCTCGCGCCCGTCCCTGTCGGCCTGACCAGGGGTGTCGATCACCGGACAGGACGAGCGGGGCCCGCGCCCAGGGCAGCCCGCCGCGCGGGACGATGCCACCGCGCTTGCCAGGACATCGCCTGCCGGGACATCCGCCGGAGCCGGCCCCGCCGGAGCCACCCCCGACGGGGCCGGCGCGCCGGACG
>NZ_CEVIVC010000015.1:1361-14762 GCF_982290645.1 Protofrankia sp. CiP1_Cm_nod4 | reverse complement strand
GGGCTGCTCACCGTCGACCACGGCTGGTACGAGGGTTCCGCGGCACAGGCGGCCACGGTGGCCGCGCGCGGCCGGGCGCTCGGGTTCGACCCCGTGGAGGTGCTGCCGGCGCACTCCCCGCGCTCGGAGGGCGCCGCCCGGCAGGCCCGCCGGTCCGCCCTGCTCGACGCGGCGGGGCGGCTGGGGGCGAGCGCGCTGCTGCTCGGCCACACCCTTGACGACCAGGCCGAGACAGTGCTGTTGCGGCTCGCCCGCGGGTCGGGCACCCGGTCGCTGGCGGGCATGCCCCGCCTGGACGGAGTGATCAGGCGTCCGCTGCTGGATGTCCGCGGGTCGGCGACGCGCGACGCGTGCCTCGCCGAGGGGCTGACACCGTGGGACGACCCGACCAACGCCGACGAGGCGTTCGCCCGGGCCCGGGTCCGGCACCGGGCGCTGCCCGTCCTGGAGGAGACCATCGGGCCGGGCATCGCCGAGGCGCTCGCGCGCACCGCGGACCTGCTACGGGCCGACACCGGCGCGCTCGACGCCGACGCGGCGCTGGCCTACGAGCGTCTGACGCTGCCCCAGCCCCCCCACCAGCTGCGCGGTCATGACCGGGACGCGGCCGGGCCGCCCGCTCGGGTCGACCTGGACCTCGCCGGGCTCGCCGGGCTCAGCGAGGCGCTGCGTACCCGGGTGCTGCGCCGGGCTGCCCTGGCCGTGGGAAGCGCGCCGACCGGCCTGCGGGCCGATCATGTCCGGGCCATGGACGATCTGGTGACCAGATGGCGTGGGCAGAAGCCCGTCCCGTTGCCGTCCGGTGTTGTCGCCGTCCGCGCGGATGGCAGGATCTCGGTGTTCCAGACCACCGGACCGCGGACCGCGGGCCGGGAGGAGACCTCCCCACAGCCCGCGGCCCGCGGGTCCGGGAGCCAGTCCAGCACCCACGCGCGGGACGCCCTGGCCGGCCGGCCGCGCGGACACTCCAGGGAGACTCAGGTGGCCGCTGCGCACACGATGCCCGACGAGATCGGCTTCGGCAGGCCCGGATCAGGAACGGATCTTTCCCCGCGGACCGGCCAGCACCCCGACATCGCCGAGGTGCTGGTCACCCCCGGTGACATCGCCGCCAGGATCGGGGAGCTCGCCGCCCGGGTCGACGCCGACTACGCCGGCCGCGAGGTGCTGCTCCTCGGCGTCCTCAAGGGCGCGGTGATGGTGATGGCCGACCTCTCCCGGGCCCTGACCATACCGGTGACCATGGAGTTCATGGCTGTCTCGTCGTACGGCTCGGCCACCTCGTCCTCGGGTGTGGTGCGCATCCTCAAGGATCTGGACCGCTCGATCGAGGGGCGGGACGTGCTGGTGGTCGAGGACATCATCGACTCCGGCCTGACCCTGTCGTGGCTGCTGCGCAATCTGCGCTCGCGGGGGCCGGCGTCCCTGGAGGTGTTCACGCTGTTGCGCAAACCGGAGGCGCTGGCGGCCGACATCGACGTCCGGTACGTCGGCTTCGACATCCCGAGCGCCTTCGTCGTCGGCTACGGCCTGGACTACGCTGAGCACTACCGTACGCTACCCTACGTAGGGACGCTGCATGCGGACGCGATCGCGCGTGGCGCCCGGTAGGCCCCGTCCGCCCTGGCGCGGGCGATGGCGATGGCACGGACCGTGCCGATGATCTCGCGAGCGACGGATCCGGCGGGCCGGTGGCGGCGGGTCACGCTACGAACCGCCCATTCGGGGCAGCGCGGCGGAACAGTACGCATCAGTTGCCCGTTGCTCGGATGTACGCGCGGTAAGGCGCGCGTACCGGCGGTACCCTCGGCACAAGGGAATCCCGAACGAGGGCGGCACACACGTCAGGAGGGTGGAGCGCGCGTGTCCAGCGCTCCAGGCAGATGACTCCAAGAAGAATCTTCCGCGGCTGGGTGCCTCTGCTGCTCCTGGCCGTACTCGTGATCGTTCTCGCGACCAATGTGCTGTCTGGCTCAGGCGAGTACACCAAACGTGACCTGAACTTCATTCAGCAGCAGATCACCGATGGGCAGGTCAAGGGCGCCACCATCCAGGACTCGAAGCAGCGCATCGAGATCACGACGAAGGTCGGTGACAAGAAGTACGAGTCGTCGTACGTCACCGACCAGGCCGTGAAGCTCGCCGACGACCTGCGGGCGCAGCGCGTCCCCTACGAGGTCAAGGTCGAGCAGGGCAACATCATCGTGTCGCTGCTGCTCAACCTGCTGCCGGTGCTGCTGGTGGTGTTCCTGCTGTTCTTCTTCATGAACCAGATGCAGGGCGGCGGCAACCGGGTCATGAACTTCGGCAAGTCCAAGGCCAAGCTGGTCAGCAAGGACACGCCGAAGACGACCTTCGCTGACGTGGCCGGCGCCGACGAGGCCATCGAGGAGCTCCAGGAGATCAAGGAGTTCCTGGAGAACCCCGGCAAGTTCCAGGCCATGGGGGCCAAGATTCCCAAGGGCGTGCTGCTCTACGGGCCGCCCGGCACCGGCAAGACACTGCTGGCCCGCGCGGTCGCCGGCGAGGCCGGCGTGCCGTTCTACTCGATCTCCGGCTCGGACTTCGTGGAGATGTTCGTCGGTGTCGGCGCGAGCCGCGTCCGGGACCTGTTCGAACAGGCCAAGACCAACGCTCCGGCGATCATCTTCGTGGACGAGATCGACGCGGTGGGCCGCCACCGCGGGGCCGGCCTCGGCGGCGGCCACGACGAGCGCGAGCAGACCCTCAACCAGCTCCTGGTCGAGATGGACGGGTTCGATGTCAAGGGCGGTGTGATCCTCATCGCCGCGACGAACCGGCCCGACATCCTCGACCCCGCGCTGCTGCGCCCGGGCCGCTTCGACCGGCAGATCGTCGTCGACCGGCCCGACCTGCTCGGCCGTGAGGCGATCCTGAAGGTGCACGCCAAGGGCAAGCCGATCGAGCCGGACGTCGACATGCTGGTCATCGCGCGCCGGACCCCCGGGTTCACCGGCGCCGACCTGGCGAACGTGCTCAACGAGGCCGCGCTGCTCACCGCCCGGTCGGATCACAAGTTCATCTCCTCGGACCTGCTGGAGGAGTCGATCGACCGGGTGATGGCCGGCCCGGAACGCAAGAACCGGGTGATGAGCGACAAGGAGAAGAAGCGGATCGCCTACCACGAGGGCGGGCACGCGCTGGTCGGGCACGCGCTGCCGAACAGCGACCCCGTCCATAAGATCACGATCCTGCCTCGCGGGCGGGCCCTGGGCTACACCATGCAGCTCCCCCAGGAGGACCGCTATCTGCGCACCCGGTCGGAGATGCTGGACGACCTCGCGGTGTGCCTGGGCGGGCGGACCGCCGAGGAACTCGTGTTCCACGAGCCGACGACGGGCGCCAGCGACGACATCGACAAGGCCACGAAGATCGCCCGATCCATGGTCACCCAGTTCGGGATGAGCGACAAGCTCGGCGCGGTCCGGTTCGGTGGCGAGAGCAGCGAGGTCTTCCTCGGCCGTGACATGGGCCACCAGCGCGACTACTCCGAGGAGCTCGCCGCGGAGATCGACGCCGAGGTCCGCCAGCTGATCGAGTCGGCGCACGACGAGGCCTGGGAGATCCTCGTCCGCTACCGGGACGTCCTGGACAACCTCGTCCTGCGTCTCATGGACGTCGAGACGCTCGGCAAGGACGATGTCCTGGAGATCTTCGCGACCGTGGAGAAGCGGCCCAGCCGCGGCTCCTACACCGGCGTCGGCAAGCGCCTGCCGTCCGACCGGCCACCGGTGATGACCCCGGCCGAGCTGGCCCTGCACAAGTCCGGCGACGTCAGCGACCTCGTCGCCGGCAGCGGTGCCGGCGCTGGCGCCGGGCAGCACGGCCGGACGAACGGAGCCGGCCGCGGCGGCAACGGTAACGGTTCGGGCACCCCTGGTGGGAATGGATCCACAACCACCCCGGTTGGCCCTGCTGACTCCTCGGCACCCGGGGAGGAGGACACCCGGGCGGGCTCCTCGACGCCGTCGTCGCCCATCCCGCGGATCTCGGATCCGTGGGCGCCCCCGAGCCTGCCGAACGACGACGACAGGGGACGCCGTTGACGACCGATTCCGGCCTCGCACCTCCCAGCGGGCACACCTCCCTCTCCACGGCATCCGCGAGCGCCGTGGACACGGTGGACACGGTGGACACGGTGGACACGGTCACGCAGAGCGTGAACGCCGGTACGGCCCTCGCCGCGGACGTCGCCGCCCAGCGGCGGGGGCCGGATCTCGGCCCGCAGGCCGTCCGGCCGTTCGACCACGAGCGGGTCGCGCGCGCCGTCCGGGAGCTGCTGATCGGTATCGGTGAGGACCCGGACAGGGAGGGGCTGCGCAAGACCCCGGAACGGGTCGCCCGCGCCTACCAGGAGGCGGTCGAAGGCCTCGGACGGGACCCCTCCGAGGTGCTGACCACCGTTTTCGACGAAGGCCACGAAGAGATGGTGCTGGTCCGCGACATCGACTTCACGTCGCTGTGCGAGCACCATCTGGTCGCGTTCGCCGGCAAGGCGCATGTGGCCTACATCCCGAACGAAAGCGGCCAGATCACCGGGCTGTCCAAGCTCGCCCGGCTCGTGGACCTGTACTCGCGACGCCCCCAGGTGCAGGAACGGCTGACGACCCAGATCGCCGACGCGCTGGAACAGGCGCTCTCCCCCAGGGGGGTCATGGTCGTGGTCGAGGCCGAGCATCTGTGCATGTCCATGCGCGGGGTCCGCAAGCCGGGCGCCCGCACGATGACGTCGGCGGTGCGCGGCCAGTTCCTGAGCACCGCGACCCGCAACGAGGGTATGTCGCTCATCCTCAGCCGCCGCTGACCTCCCGCGGCGGCGCCGGACGCCTGGGCGCCTGTGCCTGACAGGACCGTGCCCGACGGGGCCCGTGTCTGATGGATGACCAGCCGTGCGGACGGCGCCCATCAGACACGGCCCACAGCCAGATGCGGCCTACAGCCGGCAGGCCTGGATGGACGAGACGATGATGCCCCGGGCGCCGATCTCCCACAGGTCGTCCATCACGCGGTTGAGCTCCGTGTGCGGCACCATGGCGCGCACCGCGACCCAGCCCTCACGCTGCAACGGGGATATGGTCGGCGACTCGTAACCAGGGGTTATCTCGCAGGCCTTCTCCAGCACGGAGTTCGGGACGTCGTAGTCCATGATGACGTAGCGTCGAGCGACCAGCACGCCCTGGATGCGGCGCAGCAGCCGTTCGTGCGCCGTGGTGAGCTCCAGCCCCTTCTTCACCACGACCACGGCCTCCGAGGACAGCACCGGCTCGCCCAGCAGCGTCAGCCCATGGGCACGCAGTGTGCGCCCGGTCTCCACCACGTCCGCGACGGCGTCGGCGACCCCGAGCCGGATGGCGGTCTCCACCGCGCCGTCCAGCCGGACGATCTGGGCGTCGACGCCGCGCCGGGCCAGGTCGGCGGCAACCAGCCCGGGGAAGGAGGTGGCGATCCGGGTGCCGGCCAGCGCCTCGACATCGGTCACGCTGCCTTCCGGCACGGCGTAGCGGAAGGTCGAGAACCCGAAACCCAGCGGCAGCAGCTCGTCGGCGGCGACCCCACTGTCGATCAGCAGGTCGCGGCCGGTGATGCCGATGTCCAGCCGGCCGGCCCCGACATAGACGGCGATGTCACGCGGCCGGAGGAAGAAGAACTCGATGTCGTTCTCGACGTCGGTGACGACCAGCTCCGCCGATTCGCGACGCGCCTGATAGCCCGCGTCGACGAGCAACTGGCTGGACGCGGTCGCCAGCGCCCCCTTGTTGGGCACCGCGAGTCGCAGCATCATCGCCCCCGTGTCACAGTCCGGCGCCAAATGCGCACCGAAGGGCCGTCATCACAGCCTGGAGTATACGTCGTGCGGTGTCAGACCTGCGGAAATCATCACCAGCTGGCTCCAGTACAGCAGCTGCGACAGCTCCTCCGCAACCCGCTCCGGCCCCTCGTGCTCCGCCGCCATCCAGGTTTCCGCGGCTTCTTCGAGGAGCTTCTTCCCGATGTGGTGAATCCCTTTGTCCAGCGCGTCCACGCTGCCGGATCCGGGCGTTCGTTCACGCCATTTTCCAGCCAGCTCAAGATATAGTTCGTCAAACGTTTTCATCGCTTCCCGGGCACCTTCCTTCCCACGGCCTTCCCACGCCTTACCACCAGTCGCAAGAGTGATCGTTCTGGACGCTGGAAGGGCTGTCCGCCGCCTGGAGCCCGCTCCGGCCGGCGACCCAGGGACCTCGGCCTCCCGGACCACGCGCATGCTAACGCAGCACCCTACGGCCCCGCGGGACACCCGGCCGCAGCATGATCACGCCCCCTTCGGCCCCACAGCCCCGAAACCCGGCCTCGGCAGGATGGAGGGCAGCCGGCGCAGCCCGCGTGGATGAGGTTTACTGAACGACTGTGTTCTGCCCAGCGCTCGTCGCCACCGACCTCGACGGGACGCTGATCCGCACCGACGGCACGGTCTCACGACGTACCCGCGCCGCGCTGGAGCGGGTCAGGAGCGCCGGGTCCATCATCGTCTTCGTCACCGGGCGCCCGACCCGGGTCATGGCCGACATCGTGGCCCAGACCGGCACGTCGGGCTTGGCCGTCTGCGCGAACGGCGCGCTCGTCTACGACCTGGACAACCGCGCCGCCCTCAGCCACCACGTCCTGGAGGCCGCCACCGCGCTCCGCCTGGCCACCGAGATCAGGGCGATCGTGCCGGACGCCGCCTTCGCCGTGGAAAGCGGTACCCACTTCGGCCGGGAGCCGGCCTTCACCACGATGTGGCCCGACCCGCACGAGGCCGTCGGGCACATCGCCGCACTGCTCACGGCCCTGCCCGTGACGAAACTGCTGGTCCGGCGCGCGCTGTCCGCGGGCGGCTTCGCCGACGTCCACAGCGCCATCGTGGCCGCCGCCGGATCGACGGCCGTGGTCACCACGTCCAGCTACGATCTTGTGGAGATCGCCGGGGCGGGTGTGTCCAAGGGCGTCGCCCTGGCGGAGATCGCGGCCGGGTACGGCGTGTCCGCGCGGCGCACGATCGCCTTCGGGGACATGCCGAACGACCTGCCGATGTTCGCCTGGGCCGGCCACGCCGTCGCGGTCGCCAACGCCCACCCGGACGTCCTCGCCGCCGCCGACGAGGTCACCGGCTCCAACGACGCCGACGGCGTCGCCCACGTCCTCGAACGCCTCTTCCGCTGACCACCTCGCCTCCGCCGGCCGCGCCGTCCCGGCCACGCTGCCTCCCACCGGCCGCGTCGTCCCGGCTGCGTCGTCCCGGCCATGGCGCCATGCCGCCGTGGCGGCGGGCGGCGTCGAGGGCCGCCCCGGCGGACAGATCCTTTCGCCGGGAGCGAGGATGGATCCATGCCACATCTGTCACCAGCACATGCACCGGCGGTGCTCCCGTGAGCGGCGCCGCGGGGGTGGGGGCCGCCGGCGCCCCGGCCCACGAGATCGATGCCGAGTTCCTCGCGCTGCCCCGGGCCGCCCTCGCCGACGCCGCCCTGCAGACCGCCCGCGACCTGGGCGCCACCCACGCCGACATCCGCGTCGAACGGCTGCGCAACGCGTCGCTGTCCTTCCGGGACGCCGGCCTGGAAAGCCGTGCCGACGGCCAGTCGGTCGGCTTCGCCGTCCGGGTCGTGCACAACGGCACCTGGGGGTTCGCCGCCGGTGTCGACCTCACCGTGGACGAGGCCGTCCGGGTGGCCCGGGAGGCGGTCGAGATCGCGCGGGTGGCGCGCCCGCTGAACAGCGAACCGGTGGAGCTGGCCGACGAGCCGGTGCACGCGGACGCGACCTGGGTGTCGGCCTACACGGTCGACCCGTTCGCCGTCGAGACGACCGAGAAGATCGAGCGGGTCGGGGGGCTGTGCCGCGCACTGCTGGCCGCCCAGGACGTCGACCACGTCGACGGCCGGCTCGGCCAGGTACTGGAGAACAAGTTCTACGCCGACCTCGCCGGGACGAGCACCACCCAGCAGCGCGTCCGGGTGATCTGCCAGCTTGAGGCGACCCGGGTCGACCGCGCCGCCGGCGGCTTCGAGACCATGCGCACGATCGCGCCGCCGGCCGGCCGCGGCTGGGAGTGGCTGGTCTCCGGCCCCGCCGCGGGCTGCTGGGACTGGGACGCCGAGATCGAGCTGATCCCGTCCCTGCTCGCCGAGAAGGCCAAGGCGTCCTCGGTCGAGCCGGGCCGTTACGACCTGGTGATCGACCCGTCGAACCTGTGGCTGACGATCCACGAGTCGATCGGGCACGCCACCGAGCTCGACCGGGCGCTGGGCTACGAGGCCGCCTACGCCGGGACATCCTTCGCCACCCTCGACAGGATCGGCACGCTGCGCTACGGTTCCCCCGCCATGCACGTCACCGGGGACCGCACGGCCCCTCACGGCCTGGCGACCATCGGCTACGACGACGAGGGCGTCCAGGCCGGGCAGTGGGACATCGTCCGCGGCGGCACCCTGGTCGGCTACCAGCTCGACCGCCGGATGGCCGCGCAGAACGCCGCCGCCCTGGGCACCGGGCGGTCCAACGGCTGCGCGTTCGCGGACTCCCCCGGGCACGTGCCGATCCAGCGGATGGCGAACGTCTCGCTGCGGCCCGCGCCGGGCGGGCCGTCCACCGAGGAACTGATCTCCCGGGTGGACCGGGGGATCTACGTCGTCGGCGACAGGAGCTGGTCGATCGACATGCAGCGGTACAACTTCCAGTTCACCGGCCAGCGGTTCTACGAGATCCGCGACGGCCGGATCGTCGGGCAGCTGCGCGACGTCGCCTACCAGGCGACCACCACCGACTTCTGGGGCTCGCTCGAGGCCGTCGGCGGCGAGGCGACCTACGTTCTCGGTGGGGCGTTCAACTGCGGCAAGGGCCAGCCCGGGCAGGTCGCGGCGGTCAGCCACGGCTGCCCCTCGGCGCTGTTCCGGAACGTCAACATCCTCAACACCCAGCGGGAGGCAGGCCGGTGACCACACAGTCCCACGAGATCGTCGAACGGGCCCTGGAGTCGTCGCGAGCCGACGGGTGCGTGGTGATCGCCGGCGAGTCGAGCACGGTGAACCTGCGCTGGGCGAACAACACCCTGACAACCAACGGCGCGGCCCGCGACCGGTCCGTCACCGTGATCAGCGTGGTGGGCCAGGCGTTCGGCGTCCGCTCGGCCAGTAACGTCACCGACAGTGAGGATCTGGAGAAGCTGCTGCGCCTGTCCGAGGCGGACGCCCGGGAGGCCGAGGACGCCGACGACTACGCCGGCCTGCTCGGCCCGGGCGCCGGCGTCGGCGTGCCGCACTCCCCGGGCGAGACCGCGGTGGCCGCCGCCGAGGCCGTCGCGGAGGCCACCTTCACCGACCCCGCGCAGCGCACCAGCACGGGCGTGTTCACCGGGTTCGCGCGGGAGCTCGGCGAGGCGTTCGCCGCGGCGCGGGCGGACGGGCAGCGCCTGTTCGGTTTCGCCGAGCACGGGCTGACCACCACCTGGCTGGGCACCTCCGCGGGCCTGCGGCTGCGGCACAGCCAGCCGACCGGGTCGGTGGAGTGGAACGCCAAGAGCACCACCCCGGCCGGCTCGGTGTGGCACGGCCAGTCCACCCACGACTTCACCGACGTCTCCGTGCCCGCCACCCACGCGCTGCTCCGCGAGCGCCTGGCCTGGAGCGCCCGCTCGGTGGAGCTGCCCGCGGGCCGCTACGAGACGCTGCTGCCGCCGTCGGCCGTCGCCGACCTGCTGACCTACACCTACTGGTCGGCCGCCGGCCGGGACGCCGCCGAGGGACGCACCGTGTTCAGCCGGGCCGGCGGCAGCACCCGGATCGGCGAGACCCTGGGCCCGGCCGGGCTGCACCTGTTCAGCGACCCGCTGGACCCGGAGCTGCCGGCGACCCCGTTCGTGATCGCCGGGGCGTCGTCGGCGACGTCGAGCGTGTTCGACAACGGGCTGCCGCTGCGGCGCACCGACTGGATCGTGGATGGCAGGCTGGCCACGCTGATCCACACCCGCGCCTCGGCACGTGACGCCACCGCCCGCGGCGACGGGAACGGCGGCAAGGTGGCGGCGGCCCCGTTCATCGACAACCTGACCCTCGACGGCGGCGGGACGGCGTCCCTCGACGAGCTGATCGCGAACACCTCGCGGGGGCTGCTGCTGACCTGCCTGTGGTACATCCGCGAGGTCGACCCGCAGCTCCTCCTGCTCACCGGCCTCACCCGCGACGGCGTCTACCTGGTGGAGGACGGCGAGGTCGTCGGGGCGGTCAACAACTTCCGGTTCAACGAGAGCCCGGTGGACCTGCTGGGCCGGCTCACCGAGGTCGGGGCGACGGTACGGACGCTTCCCCGCGAGTGGGGGGACTGGTTCACCCTCGCCCGGATGCCGGCCCTGCGCGTCCCGGACTTCAACATGAGCTCGGTCAGCCCGGCGAGCTGACGCCCGCGCGTCTGGGGCGCCGGTCAGGTAACACGGCCCGTCCCAGACGGTCAAAAATGCATGACCGGATGCTGACACGTCATGAAAGTGAGGGAACAGGCGGCCGCCCCGACAGCCGTTCCCGCCCTCACTTTCATGCACAGCACAGGATGTATGCGTATGACTGCCTGTGACCGGTGTTCCAGGGTTTCTGTTCCCGCCGTTCTGACGTGGCGCCCGCGTGGCGCCGCACACCGCCGTGCGGCCCGTGCCGGCCACCCCACGCCGCCGGAGCCGGCGGCGCGCAGGCCGCCCACGAGTTCATCAGAGTTCATCAGAGGCCCACGAACTCATCAGAGGTAGGCGCCGCGGCCGAACTGCTCCCCCTGCTGGGGGGCACTGGGCAGGGCCCGCCGGCGCATCTCCTCCAGCTGGGCCCGGGCGGCCATCTGCTGGGCGAGCAGCGCCGTCTGGATGCCGTGGAAGAGGCCTTCCAGCCACCCGACGAGCTGCGCCTGAGCGATCCGCAGCTCGGCGTCGCTGGGGGTCTGGGAGTCGTTGAAGGGGAGCGTGAGCCGGCCGAGCTCCTCGGCCAGCTCCGGGGCGAGCCCGTCGAAGAGCTCGGTGATCGCGTTACGGTGGATCTCCCGGAGACGCACCCTGCTCGCCTCGTCCAGCGGTGCCGCCCGTACCTCCTCCAGCAACTGCTTGATCATCGAGCCGATCCGCATCACCTTGTCCGGCTGGGGAACCATCTCCATGAGCGCGCTCGCGTGATCATTGTCGTCTTCGGCCGTGGGCGACGCGGCCGGGTCACCACCGGTCTGGGCGGCCACGACCCGCGAGCGGGCGGTCACGATGCCCTCGTCCAGCGTTCCGTCCGGTCCGACGACCACGACCCGTGGGTCCGGTTGATCTGCCATACACCCATCCTGCCTGGTCGGTCCGACAGGTATGCGGCCAGGACGGAAACGAGTCCGCGACTGGGCACCGTCAGCAACGGACGACCACCCACATCACTATCCGCCGCCAGCTCCGCTTCCCGCGGCCAGCGGGTCACGGTCAGCGCGTTACGGGAGGCCCACGGCTACCGGAGGCCCACGAGGCTACGGGGCGTCCACGGCGAGCAGGACCTTGCCCACATGGCCGAACTCCTCGACGCGCCGGTGCGCGTCGGCGACCTTCTCGATCGGCAGCACCTGGTCGATCACCGGACGGATCGCCCCGGCCTCGACCGCCGGCCAGACCCGCTCGCGGACGTCCGCCACGATCGCGGCCTTCTGCTCGTCCGGCCGGGCCCGCAGGGACAGCGCGTGGACGCTCCCCCGCTTGGCCAGCAGCGCCGCCAGGTTCAGCTCGCCCTTGCGCCCGCCCTGCAACCCGATGACGACGATGCGCCCCTCGACGGCCAGCGCCTCGACGTTGCGTGCCAGGTAGGACCCGCCCATGTTGTCGAGGATCACGTCCGCGCCCCGGCCGCCGGTGGCCTCCCGCACCCGGTCGACGAAGTCCTCGTCCCGGTAGGAGATGGCGAGATCGGCCCCGAGCTCGCGGACGCGCGCCAGCTTCGCCGGGCTGCCCGCGGTGGTCGCGATCGTCGCCGACGGCCGCAGCGCCCGCACCGCCTGGATCGCGAACGTCCCGATCCCGGACGCCCCGCCGTGCACCAGGAACACCTCGCCGTCGCGCAGACCGGCCACCCCGAACACCGTCGAGCAGACCGTGGCCGCGACCTCGGGCAGCCCGGCGGCCTCGAGCAGCGAGACACCAGCCGGCACCGGGAGCACGTGGCCGGCGGGGACGTTGACCCTCGTCGCGTACCCGCCGCCGGCGAGCAGGGCGCAGACCTCGTCCCCCGGCTGCCACCCGGCCACCCCGGCGCCGACCGCGGCGACCCGGCCGGAGCACTCCAGCCCCAGCACGGCGGACGCGCCCGGCGGCGGTGGGTAGAAGCCCTGGCGTTGCAGCAGGTCGGCGCGGTTGACCGCGGAGGCGACCACGTCGATGGCGATCTCACCCGGGCCAGGCGGGGCGAGGTCGTCCACCTCCGCCCAGGACATGACCTCGGGAGCACCGAAAGACGCCACCGTCACCGCGCGCACCAGCCCACCGTATCCGCGCTCGCCCACCCGCGCACGGCACATCCGCCGTCCACGCCATGGGGCGGCCCCGCCACCCGGCGTGGACGGCCGCGCACCGCGCCCACCCGCATCCACGATCATCAACCGGCCGCCGGCGCAGGCGTCCCTCGACGGGAAGGCGACCCACCGAAACCCGGCGGTTTCCCGGACCAGGCCGGGAGCCGCCCGGGAACCACCGGCCCCGGCAACATGGTCATACCCGGATCGCGGAACCCCGCTGAGGAAATCCGGACGGCTCACGGTGGCCCGCCGTTCCACGAGCTCCCGGCACGTCCGATACGGACGGGACGGCGTCACGCACCGGACCATCCGGGACCGGAATCACGAGCCGGCCAATGGCTCGGAAGAATTCCTCCGGCCGGGGGCCGGTCGTGGACGATCCGCCATCGAGCGTTCACGGCGGCGGAAATCGTCATGCGGGAGATCGGAAACTAACCCGAGACCAGCCGCAGTACGGCGGACCCGTCGGAAGACCGTCCGGCCAGCTGGATCGAAACCGCCCCGGGTTCCGGAACCGGCGGCCCCTGCACCTTGCCGGGAGCACAGAATCCGCCGCGGGAGCCACCGCCGCGGAGCAGCGTGAAAGTGGTGCCGCAGGTGCTTCTGAGAGTGCCGGACGCCCGCCCGCCGCCCGCCAGGCTCAGCGCGAAGTCGAGCCCGTCGGGGCCTATCTTGGTCACGGAAAGAACGTCGGGACCCACCGCGATGTCGACCGGCCCGTACACGGACACCTCGCAGGTGCCGTCCGCACAGGCTTCAAACCGTGCGCCGTCGACCGCGGCCAACGGCACAGGCTGCGAAATGGCTCTGGCCGCGGCCGGAATGGCTAAAGGAACGATGACGGAC
>NZ_CEVIVC010000015.1:0-756 GCF_982290645.1 Protofrankia sp. CiP1_Cm_nod4 | reverse complement strand
GACGGCAGGGACGGTTCCGACGGGGGCGCCGCCGGACGCCGTGATGGTGGCGGCCTGGGAGCCGCAGCCAGCTATGGAAAGCGCCACGAGAAGCGCGCATCCCACCCGTCCACGAGATCCTGGGATTGACACGGAGCCACCGTTTCGACAGGCCATCATCGATTGCTGGTCCTCTCGCTCTGTCACCGGCTATCCGGCGGGCTGGTGACGACGCGGCGTACCCGCCAGCCGCACTCCCGCGCGCCCGCACCGCTGGTTGCCGACTGATGGTCGCCGACTGATCCGCCTACGTCATGTCCAGCTAACGGTGTCATACGGTAGTTGTCATATGGTGGTTATTGTGACAACGATGACTCTTCCCTGCGCCGCGCCCTGGCGTCCCGGCGTGTGAATGGCCGGATGACGAGCACTCCCAGGAGGGTGCAGGAAGAACGCGAACGACTCGGAAAAAACCCGCGCGACCATGTCAGATGTGTGAAGACCGCGTCAGACGCGTGAAAGGGAACCGCGGTCCGCGGCGGCCTGTCTGAACGACGGCAGCGGCTCCGGCATGGGGCGTCATCGCCCGCCGGCCGGCTGGTGCGGAACGCCGCCGGCCCGGACCGGCAGCAGCATGATCCCCTCCTGTGCCGGTCAGCCGGTCCGACGGAGCCCGGACACTCATCGGGTGACACCTGATGATCTCCGGGCGGCCCGGGCACGGATCAGACAGGCTCGGGCTCGGGCTCACTTGGGGTGGGTTCGGTGCGAGGGGAG
>NZ_CEVIVC010000014.1:66529-68080 GCF_982290645.1 Protofrankia sp. CiP1_Cm_nod4 | reverse complement strand
GTGCGGGAGCGGCGGCTGGCCGTGGCGCCGGTGGGGGCGGACGGGGTGGTGCGTACGCGGGTGGAGAAGGCCCATGGCCGGGGGCTTTCGACGGTGTTCGGGCTGGTCAGGGTGTCACGGCTGGCCTACCGAGCGCCGGGGCGGCCAACCTGCATCCGGCCGACGCCGGGCCGAACCTGCCGGATGGGCTGTACTGGCACGGGCTGGCCCGGCTGGTGGCGCTGGAGGCGGCCCGCGGCTCGTTCGACGACGCGGTGGCGGCGGTGGAGCGGGCGACCGGGGTGCGGGTCGGCAAGCGGCAGCTGGTTGAGCTGGCCCGGGCCGGCGCCGCCGACGTCGGCGCCTTCTGCGCCCAGGACCGGCCCGGGGCCGCGGAGCAGGATCGGCTGCTGGTGCTGCAGTTCGATGGCAAGGGCATCGTGATGCGGCCCGAGGGGCTGCGCCCGGCCACCGCGAAGGCCGCGGCGGCGGGGCGGAAGCTGGCGACGAGGCTGTCGCCCGGGGAGAAACAGGGCCGGAGGCGACGGGGAAGTGGCTGGCCTGCTCGGTCGTCGACGACCTCGCCACCGTCGTCGCGCAGGGCTTTGACGAGGCCGAGCGGCGCGCTCCGCACCATGTGCGGACCTGGGTCGTGCTCGTCGACGGCAACAACTCCCAGCTCGACGCCGTCACCGCCGAGGCCGCCCGCCACGGCGTCACCGTCCACATCCTGATCGATTTCATCCCCGTGCTGGAGTACCTGTGGAAGGCCGGCTGGTCGTTCTTCGCCACCGGCGACCCCGACGCCGAGAAGTGGGTCACCGACCGAGCCCGGCTCGTCCTGGAGGGGAAGGCCCGCCAGGTCGCCACCGGGATCCGCCGCCGCGCCACCTCCAACAACTACGACGAGAAGGAACGCAGAGGCGCCGACACCGCCGCCGACTACCTCGACGCCAAGGCCGATCACCTCGACTACGCCGCCGCGCTGGCCAGCGGCTGGCCGATCGCCACCGGCGTCATCGAGGGCGCCTGCCGCCATCTCGTCAAGGACCGCATGGACATCACGGGCGCCCGCTGGGGACTCGACGGCGCCGAAGCCATCGTCACCCTCCGCACACTGATCGCCAACGGCGACTTCGGCGACTACTGGCACTTCCACCTTCTCCAGGAGAAACACCGCAACCACGACAGCCAGTACGCGAGCAGCCGCACACCACCCTGATCAAGTCACTTCAACAGAACTGCACCCAACGCCGATCCCTGCGGATCGGCTTTCCCTGCCCCGCTCCGCGGGGGACCGGATTCCTCCCCGGCCTGAAGGCCGGGGCATCCTCCGGAGCCTTCGGTGACAGTTCTCAGCTCGATGACCAGAGGCTGGCGATGGGGACGGCGAGGACGTGTTCGGTCAGTTGGAAGACCCGCGGGCCGGTGTGGACGAGGAGCACGGCGGCAGGTTTCGGGCCGAGCCGTTCCCACAGCCACTCGAGGTGACGGGCGTCCGCGGGTGAGGGAGCCGCGGACGCCTTGACCTCGATCGCGATGACGTGACCGTCGCGCGTCTCGATGATCAGG